>CAITXU010000159.1 GCA_903896505.1 uncultured Verrucomicrobiota bacterium
GACTTGTTCTGCTGCATGTCGGCTAGGAATGTGTCCACGTCCTCGAACTCATCCTCCTCGAAGTATTTTGGATCTTTCAGGAACTTGCGGAGGTCGGCGCGATAGCGATCCAGATCCTTGGACATGAACCGGTCGGCGAGAATCTCAGCCGGGTAAAGCGAGAGGTTCTTGCCGGTTTCGGCCCGAAGCTGATCCTTGGCAGCATCGAGAATGTAGGCCGAAAGTTCGCGGCCTTTTTCACTCATGCCGATGGTGCCGCCGCCCACGCCGACGAGCGTCTTCACGATCACGAACACGCCCTTCGACGGTTTCGTGGACTTGGGCTGAAGACCCTCTTCCCAGAACTGAAACAGTGACTCACGCTTGCCCCGGCCTGCCTTGACTTCCTTTTCCTGGATCATCTGCCAGGCGTCCTTGTGGCCGAGCGAGAGGGCGGCGAGACAGCAGAGCAGATGCGATTTGCCGGAACCGAACTCAGCCTGAATCCAGTAACCCTGTCCGATGGGGTTGTCCTTTCTCTGGCGGTCGTAAGGGGCCGCGATGCGGCGCAGGATGTCCGTGAGGAATGGACGGACGGGATCAATCTGGAACTCGTCAATGGTCTTCAGTTCAGGCTGGCGGTCGTGCCTCGCTTCGTCGGAGTTGGAGTTGGCCCATACGTGCTTTTCCAGCGAATAGACCGAGATGATTTTGTCGGGGACGATGCAGATCTCGTCGAGCGGCTTTCTTTGTGTCAGCAGGTCGGGCATATCAACTCCTCAGCTCCCAAAGGTTGTTGTCGGCGATCAAATTGGTGGGCAGCGTGTAGCTGCCGTGGTCGGAATCCGGGAACAAAATCACCCCGCCGCGCTCCCGCTTTCCCGGAAGAAGGAGAAGCAGGCGATCCTGATCAGTGGCCAGAGTCCGAAGCAGATTCAGTTCGAGGTGATACGAGAACACCAGTTCGAGATCTTTCAGCACCACCAGACCCTGACCCGCAAGCTTGGAACGGATGAACTGCTCGAAGGCGGCGGCTACGTGGGCGGTCGTCGGCTCCGGGCGTTTGGCTTCGTCGCTGACCAGTTTTCGGAATTCCTCGTCAGGGATCGTTCCAAGGATGCCCCGATTGACGGAAATGTCCTTGGGGAATGTTTGTCCTTCCACCGATTTTGCCTTTGGCAGCTGGACTGCAAAACGCGCCAGCAGGCCGTAGGTTCCCAAGACGGCGTAAAGATGACGACCTCCCGGCAGCGACAACCGCGCTCGCAGCATCTCGATAATCTCGGTGTTCGTCATAGGGTTTGGCCCTGTTTGAGCAGGTGATTGACGCATCCTGCAAGGTCGAACTTGAGTGTGAACTGCCGGATGGAATCGATCTCTGAAATCTTGGAAATCACGCCGAGGTTCCGGAGCTCATACAACGCATCCAAGATTCGCTCCGGGGTCCAGAGTAGGCAGCGCAGGAGGCGATTGGACTCAACCTTCGCGACCTCGTAGATTCCAGGTTCAGGGAATTCGGAATGAAGGACGAAGGCAAACGCCGCCGGATTAACTGGTCGCGCCGAAAAGCTGATTTGTTTGCGGTCAGCGGAAGCAATGCCGCCAGCCACAAGGGCATCAACAATGGCTTGTGTGCAGTCGTGGAGGCTTTTTGACTGCGGAAACTTTTTATGCAGGTAGCTCACGATCCGATCGCGCTGGATGCGGCCCATTCCCAAAGCGGGGAGGAGCAGGTCCGTCAGGACATTCTGCATCAGCGGTTCCGCTTTGCAAAAACGGTAGAAGCAGACCTCTTTCAGCTGCGCCGAAAATCGCCCATTCCTGCTGAAGGAACGCAATGCTTCGTCAGCAAACCCGTCCGGAAAAAGTCGCCGGGCAATGTAGGCGGCGTATCGCTTTCTCGTTTCCTCAGCGTTGAAGTGGAGGCTCTTACGAAGATACTCACGAACGTCGTCCAGCGAAACCGAATCAGGGAGAGAGGGCAGAAGCTGGATGGCTTCACGTAACGCAGCCTTCCCAAAAAGTTCGGTCCCCTGGCGCGGCTTCAACGCTTTAAGGCGCTCCAGTTTGGTTTCGACTAACCCCGGTGTCTCCAGCTTCCGCTCAGGGAGGGCCAGAGGGAGAGCCTCGCTATCCAAAAGTGATGCGCATTCGGGCTGACTTTCGGATGGTTTCGAATCGGTGGCTCTCTTACGAAGGTAGTCGATGAGTTTGAACAGTGTCGCTGCATTGGTCTTAACGCCTTCAACCTTGCATAGTGCTTCAGCATCGGCGGAGAGCAATTTGTCGAAGCTTCCGAACTGCGCGAGAAGCGATTTGGCAAGCGGTTGAACGTCCCGTTGCGGAATCGCGAATGTCAGCAACAACTCCAAGACCGCTTCATCGGTGCGCGAGGAAGCTTCGCCTTGCAAAAACCGCTTTCGAAGGCGTTCGCGGTGTCCATTTTTGGAAGCTGATTTACTCATCCAGGCAAACATTCATCCCCACGATCTTGTCCAACACCAATTCTGTTCGTTCGATCATTCAAGAATTCTTAACTCAATTTTGATTTGGTCTCGGTTCCACTCATCAGTGCGGCACCGTTTGTCCCGTCAGCGGCGAATCCACTTTTGACCCACTGGTCAACCTCTGAGGCCAGGAACTTCCAGAGGCGTCCGACTTTGTGCACGGGCATGCTCTTCCGGGTGATCCACTTGTAAATGGTGTCCGGATTGACCCCGAGATGCGCCACACTCTCGGCAACCGATGGCCAACGTTCAGGCATCGAAACCTCCCCGCAGTCTTCCCGGCGGCGTCAACGCTACCGGAACAAAGCGGATTGATGGAAAAAGGTACGGTTTCTGCCCCAGCAAACCAGTGTAAAGCGGTTTGAACTCACTCAAATGTCGGATGAGCACTGATCCCGTCCGGGAGACAGGTTTTCGCGGCGAAGAAATCGCCCTCTCAACGTCTGCAGTCAGCATGCTTTTTGGCGTAGGTTTACCTTGGAGCCACGGACATCCGCTGTCCAATGCACTCCACAGGTGCATCCGATGCGCAGACCTACCGCAGGTTGCGCAAAACAGGAATCAGGACGTACCCGAGCCTCACATCGACATACTCATCGTGTGCTTCTGGGAGTGCTTTTCGGCCTCTTTTTCGAGTGATTCCTTCGAATTCGTCGCTGTCGCCGTCGATTCGTGCTTCGGCGACTCCGATCTTCCGACCGTTGCGAGGACGGAGACCCGTTGGGCTGCGCGGCTGACCAGGGCCTCGGCGTCCGCCTTGCCCCAGCCCTGACGGGCCGCCTGGCCCTGCCAGTCCTCGAATTTCATGGATTCGGTGCTCCGCAGCAGGGTCGACAGGGTTCGCGGGCGCTTGTCTGCGGTTGTTTCCGCGAACACAAGGGACTCGGGCACGCCGACGATGACCGGTTCGCGGCCCTGTTCGTGGACGAAATCCAGTCCCATTGTTTCGCTGAGCCAGTCGCACAGCATCTGGCGGTAGACCCCAGTGAGTCCGTTGGCCTTGGCGTCGAGTTGGTGGTCGGACAAAGGGCACCGTTGCGCCGCCCCCTTCAGGGAAAGGTGGAGGTTCGGCATGTACGCCTCGGTCTCCAGATGCGGGACACTCTGCACCTCGGGGTTTTGCTGAACCGCAGCGATCAAGACGCCACGGGTTTCCGTCGTCGGGAGGTCGGTCTTCAGGTCGTGAAACGACCGTTCCAGCTCATGGAGGCAACTGGATGCCGCATGCTGGTGCGCGTTCTCGATCTTGAGGCGGGTACGTTCTCCCGAAACCGCCCAGAGGTTGCGGACGGTGGTCGGTGCCAGCGCGTGGATGCTCCAGCCGGGCGGCTCGGCGTTTTGCAGCCGTAGCGGCAAGAGGCTGACTTTGGCATCGGGTGTGTACCCGTTGAACGTGCAAAGCAGTTCGCGCAGCGGGACCGGTTCGGTTACGGGGAGCAGGTAGCGGGCGTCACCCCTCCAGGAACTGTTCGGGATAGTGCCGCCGCCGCGGCTGGCGGCGAACCGGTCCGAAATCGCGGCGATTGTGATGGGCTTGATGGTGATCATGGCGAATGTGCTTTCGGGCGCCGCAGAGCGCCGTACTGACTCCAGTCGCTCCACACCCACGGTTCCGAACCGAAAAATTCGGGATTTTTCGACGACCCTTCTGGAATCTGTTTGATTGACGGACGGTTCGTCGTAGCGTGATTGAAAGCGCTATGACCGAACGGCGGATTCCAGCCGATGACGATTGCCCGCCACCGCTGGTGGCGGAACTCAAGCCACCTTGGGGTCAGGAGGCCGTTTTCGCGGCCTATCCCCGAGTTCAGGCTTTTGTCTATAGCCGGCTTGGCCCACAGGAGGGCGAGGCTGTCTTCTTCAAGGTGCTGGAGGTTTTGCTCCAAGACATCGGCAAGGTTACTGCGAAGACTCAGGCCGGTTTCATGTCTTGGTGCTTCGGAGTCGCCTTCAACAAAGTCCAGGATGCTTGGCGGTCGCAATACCGTGACCGGCTCGTGCCGATGGAGCCCGAAGAACTTCTGAAGTACGCCGACAGCGCCGGAGGGATAGCCGGCTTGTCGCCGGGGGTTCAGGACGATCTCCGTTTCATTTTCGATCTTCTCTATGCGGCAAAGGCCCCATGCGTCGACTTCCTGCTAGAGCACATGCTCTTCGGCGTGGACGCCAACATCATGGCGGCAAAGTACGGCATCGAGATCGATGCCATGCGGCGGCGCATCGAGCGCTGCTTTGCGCTCGCCAAGGAACTCGCCAAGAAGCATCCCTGATTTATGGCCGAAGATCCCAACGTCGAGGCGAATTTCGCCGAAATCGCCCGCCTGAAGCAGACGGTTTCGCCCTTGTTCCAAAAGGGATGGGCCAACGCACACCCCGTGCCCGAGGCGCACCGGGCGATGATCGAGAAGGCGTTCAGCCAAAAGCAATCGACCAGTCCGACTGCCAAAGCGGTGGACGAAGCCAAGGTCCAAAAGAGCGACCAAGAGCAGGCCGAGGCAGA
>CAITXU010000160.1 GCA_903896505.1 uncultured Verrucomicrobiota bacterium
CGCCACCATTCGCATTGATGACTCCAGCTCGGGTTCCATTTCGTCTGGAACCGTGTCCGCCGGGGACCCGCCGTCGACCCTGGTTTTGCCGACCAGTGCCTTCAACAACTTCTCGGTCATCGACCTGCAGGCGACATCTTTAATCGATATTCGATCCCTGTGGACACTTCCGGATGCTCCTTCCGGAGGGGCTTCGCTGACTTTGGAATCCAAGGGGGATATCGTCTTCTCGCAATCTTCCGGTATTATTGCCGGAAATGGATGGAAGGTAAATCTCTTCGCCGGCAGCACGTTTGATGGATTGGGCGGAGTAACCGCCGGGACAGGCTCCATCAAAGGGCGGACCTCGTCCGTCAACGGCTATTCGCTGTCCACCGTGGACGGGGGATTGTCTCTCATCGCAGGCAAGGATATTGCGCTCCTGAATTCCGGTGTATCAACCACCTCCGGGGATGTCACACTGCGTTCAACGGGCGGCTCCATCTCTGGGAATTCTTTTTCCCTGACTTCGTCGTCGGGCAGCCTATCCATGGGTGCCGTCAACAATGTCTCGCTGGGCAACGCGCAAATTTCCAGTCGGGCCGGCGGTGGCATCCAGGTGACCGCGGACACCGGGAACATCACAGCCACGGGGTCGGTCCTTTCCACGGAGAAAGGCAACATCGAGCTCCTGGCCAATGGAAACATCTCGTTTCCAAGAGCGCAGACCGGCGGGGTCCGAACCACTGGCGGTGGAAGCATCACCGCATCAGCGACCACCGGTTCCATCACCACGGGTGGCAACAACAATGGCTACGAAATCCGCAGTGCCAATGAAGACATGGCCGTCAGCTCTGAATTGGGTGGCTTCAGCACCGCCGCTGGTGGGAACGTGACTTTGAACGCCGGCAAGGATGTCACCAGTTACCTGCCCGATTCATCAGCCATTGCGAACGGGCGGATCGATGGAGGCACTGGTGCCTTTGGCTTCGGCTTGGACTCCAGCGGAAAACCGATCCGGGGCGATGTCACGGTCACGGCGGGTGGATCGGTCTACGGACACTTCGTCATCGCCGATGGGGTCGGGCAAATCACCGCCTTACAGGGGAATGCCGGGACCATCCAGCAGCAATTGGCGCTGACCACCCGGACGGGATCGTGGACCGTGGAGGCCAAAGACATCGCACTCCAGGAAGTCCGCAACGCGCAGGGCGTCTTTAACAAATTCGGTGGGGGAGCCACTGCCAACAGCCGTTACCACCTGTTTGACTACGCGGTGGGTACTCCCAACCTGAAGCCAACCGATTTCGGTTATATCGCTCCCACGAGCGTCACTCTGAAGGGAGGAAACTCCATCGATTTGGTCGGTGCGAATCTTCCCCGAAACAGAGAGGAGGTCAATGCGCTGCCCACCATCTACCCACCGGTCTTGAAAATGGAAGCCGGTCCAGGGGGAATCATTTTCGGTAATCCAACTTCCGGAAGTCTGACCACAACCATCCTGTTTCCATCACCGCTGGGAAATTTGTCGATCCTGTCCGACACGGGTGGAATTCAAGGCCTCGGCCCGGCGGGCTCCTCCGTGACCATTTCCGACAGCGGTTCCCAGCGATGGACCGGCGTCAACAGCTTCATTATCAGCGACCATCAGTCCGGATTGCCCGTGCACTACAAGGATTCGACGTCCGCCACCATCGACGTCGCCGGGGGAGTGGACAACATGACGTTCAATCTGGGCAAGGCGACCCATATCTCCATTGGCAAGGACCTGACCCAAAGCTCGGTCTTCTGGCAGAACAACAATCCGGACGACAACAGCAGCCTCACGGTTGGAGGAAGGATTTTTAACCGGAGTAGGTATACCTTCATCCCGTTGCTGCCGGGCGAACCTGATCCCGACCTGAATCTGATTGAACAGAGCTGTACCGTGTTAAGCCTGGACATGAGCTTTGATTTGGCATCCCGGACCGTCATCGTGCGGGGTCGAGTCTCACCCCCGCCCGCCGGCCAGAATGATCCCCTCAAAAATTTCATGATCAATGGCGTGGACTCCGCCGGGCAGCCCACCTGTGTCAAACCCACAACCCCATTTCTGACCGACCGTGTCATTGATGAACTCTACAAACAATCTGCCGACATCACCTCCGCTCCTCAATTGGGGTATCAGGTGGCTGGGCCGGGCAGTCTGACGGTGAAAGCAGGAACCATTGATCTCGGCATTTCAAAGGGAATCGTTTCTCAGGGTCCCCTTTCAAACCCGGCACTCGCCAACACGTCCCTGTCGGGGGCTGATCTTACTGTCAAAACCACCGGCGGGGATTTGAACATGTTCTCCTCGGCGATTGTTTCGGTGGCCGGTGGAAAAGTGTCCGTCGACTCGCGCGGCAAGATTATTGCGGGTTCCGATCTGGTTTTGCCCAGTTCCGAAGGGACCCGGGGAATCTATTCCACTTCCGGTAGCGATGTGACCGTCACGGCAAAGGGGGATATCGACATCAACGGTTCGCGCATCGCCACCTATGATGGTGGCACGGTCTCCGTCACTTCCGAAACCGGTAACGTGGATGCGGGAAGCGGCGGTCTGGCGTTTCAAAGAGTGCAGCAAGTCAAGGTGGACCCGGTGAGCGGGAAGGTCATCACCAAGTCGGACTACATTCCCGGCAGCGGCATCCTGGCGGCGACGTTCGCCTCCGGCACGGCCAAGGTGGGAGATATTGTTCTGTACACTCCTCAGGGAGACATCATTGCCCGGTCGGGCGGGATCGTGCAGGCTCCCTTCAACGGCCTCGACGGATCGAAGGCGACCGTCACCGTAACTGCAGGATCCGAAGGACATATCGGAAATATTGATGCCACGGGTTCGGGTATTATCGGCGGTACCATTCACCTGAAGGCAACTGGTGATATCAGCGGTGTCGTCTTTGCGTCCGGGGCGGCAGATTTTTACACCCCGCAAAATGCGGCGTTCACGCTGATTTCCCAAGGGCCGGTCACGGGGTCGGCGGGTTCATTGACCGGAACGCTGATTTCCTTCAGCTCCATCAGTATCTCTGCAGGGAGCATCGATGCATCCCTCCAGGCGAACGTCGTATCGACCGGTTCCACCCAAAATTCCGGGAATGCCGGATTTGCTGCGGGCAACGCAGCCACTGCCACGGCGACAGCAGCATCGGCCGACTCGGGCAAGAAGAGCGCCGCCGCAACCACCGTCGCGAACGACGAGGACGACGAGGCCAAGAAAAAGAAATCCAAACCCTTGCTCGCCCAAACCAGGGCCCGCGTCACGGTCACTCTCCCAGGTAAAGCCAACTGACACGCTCGAATTCATTCTCCCGTTTAAACCCAATCAGAACACTGAACCATGTACCTCATTCTTGCCGCCGCGGAAGTCCAACAGGACAGCGCGCTGGTTTTTTCCGCCAAACAGCTCAGCCATGAAGGATACTTCACGATGGGGCTGCTCACCATCGTCTCGCTGCTCAGTTGGAGTGTGATCATTAGCAAGGCCATTCAACTGGCCAAGGCCCGGCGGGTGACCGCTAAATTTTTCGCCGCATGGAAGGCCTCCAGTGACCCGATGGAAATTGCCCGATCGGGCAAGGAATTTGACGGGGCGCCGGCGTATGAGGTCTATCGGGCCGCCGCCGAGGAAGTGGACAATCAATTGTCATCCCATCCTTTGTTGGTCCGCGGCGAAAAGCGGATCAGTTCTTCGTCTTTCGATCTGGTGCGGTCCGCCCTCGCCAGCGCCGCGGGTGCCGAAGCCATGAACCTGGAAAAAGGGATGATCGTCCTGACCACGGCGGTGGCCGGTGGCCCGTTCATCGGATTGTTGGGAACCGTCTTCGGCGTCATGGAAACGTTCGCCGGTATTGCTGTGAAACAATCGGCCAGTATTACTGCCATGGCCCCGGGCGTCGCAGGTGCATTGCTCAATACCGTGTATGGGCTCCTCGTCGCCATTCCCGCCATGTTTGCCTACAACTTCCAGGTGACCACCATCCGCGGACTGACCAATGAGCTCGACAATTTCGTCGCCGAGTTGGAGGTCGCCTTCGGTCACCGCTACGGCGACAACCGCGCCATCGCCGAGGAGATCAGTGATGCCGTCGAGACCCGCTTCATTCGGCTGCAGGATGCCGTCAACGCCCAGAAGCAGTTGATCACGGCCGTTGCGGCACCGAAGGCATAGTCCCTTCAACGCTCTTTCTCCCCCGTTCGCATGGTTCGAAAGACCTCCAAAACCAGTCATCAGACGCTGAGCGAGCTGAATATCACGCCGCTACTCGATCTGGCGTTTGTGCTGTTGGTGATCTTTGTGCTGACCACGGCGCCGCCCATGACCGAGGACCCGATGGAATTGCCCAAGGCTCAGGTCCGCCCCAAGGACCCCGATTCGAAGGTCAATTACGTGACCGTTGATTCTGCGGGGAAAACCTATCTGAATCGAAAATTGGTGAATCCGATCAACCTGGCCGAGGAAATTGCGACCATGCGAAAGGCGGACTCCAACCTGACGTTCACAGTCCGTGGCGATGCCAAGGCCCCGTTCAAGCAGGTCCGGGAGGCTCTGAATGCCATTCAGCGAGCCAACGTGCTTAAGGTGAAATTGGCCACCAAGCCGGACGCCGGAAAATAGATGTTGTAGCCTATGTCACTCCCACAACGTCATAAGCATCGTCAGTCTCGGACCAGTATTCTGGTTTCCATACTGTTTCATGCGGCGCTCGTTGGACTCGTTGCCTACCTTGCTGCCCGTCAGGGTATGCTGGGCAAAGTGGCCCAGGACATGGTTGCGGTTCAGGTTGAGGAAAAGAAACCCGAGCCGCCGAAGCCCAAGGAAGAGCCCAAACCCGAGCCAGAGAAACCCAATCCGGACCAGAAGCCCAATCCAACGGTTGTTCAGACTCCCGTTCCGATAGCAACTCCGGCTCCTGCACCGACGCCCGGTGAAGGCCCTCCGCCGTTGGACGCTCCTCCGGCTGCGGATGCGCCCGAGATGGACATCCCCAATGCCAACGCCGGCGGGGGAGGGGAAGTGGTGACTCCGCAGGAGGCGTATCGCCGGACGATCCAATCCGTTTTCCTCTCGGTATGGGACAAGCCGGCCGGCATCGATGATTCCACTTTTTCTGCCGACGTGGAGATGACCGTCGACCGCAGCGGACGGATTCAGGACGCCCGATTTGTCCGTGGCTCGGGTGATTCCAAATGGGATGGCACCGTCAAGGCGGCTCTGGCCAAGATTAAAGAGATCGGGTCACCTCCGCCCGACAAATTTCCGCCAAGTTTCTCCGTCCGCTTCGACGCCGTCGTCGAAACCACCCCCGTCCAATAAACCGATGAGTGACGCTCCTCAGGGCAAAGGCCAGCGCAAGCGGCTGTCGCGTTCCAAACACGGAACGCTTCATGAACTCAACATCACACCCCTTTTGGATTTGGTGATGGTGCTTCTGGTGATCTTTATGATCACCACCCCCCAGCTATCGAATGATCTCAAGCTGAACCTTCCTGCCAATACCAAGACGCCCCCGGCAAAACGGACCGAACCCAATTACATTGATGTAGGGTTAAACGGTGAGATTTCAGTCAACCGCCAGCAGGTCGCCATCGCCGACCTCCCAAAAATCTTTGAAGGAATCAAATTGAGTGACACCAATCCCCCCTTCGTGATCCGGGGCAATGACCAAGTCCCTTATGAAAAGGTGATCGCCATCATGGACCTCCTCCAACAGTCCGACATCAATAAGGTCGGCCTGGCGGCATCGGTTCAGTAAGGAAGCGAGTCCCTCCTTCGGAGGGACGCGCTCCTGCAAGTCCCTGATCAAATCCGGGGCCTCGGCGATTGAAGGGAACGCCCGGTATCAAGATGGAGGTCCCGTTTCGAAATCGGAACTACCGGGCGAACGAGCAAGCCGGTAACCCGGGCGACGGTGGTCAAAATCGATATTGGGACTCGCAGGAGCGCGTCCCTGCGGACGCAAGTCCCTCCGAA
>CAITXU010000161.1 GCA_903896505.1 uncultured Verrucomicrobiota bacterium
CGTGACCTCCTTGTGGATTCTCATCCCTGCGATCCTGGCAGCGTTTGCCCTGAGTCTTCCCCGGGTTGCCATCTACGGAGCCCACCTCAATGTCTTCATCCCGTCGGAACAACGTGCCACCGTCCTCTCCTTCGTATCGATGTGCCGGACTCTGGCCATCGTGGTGTTGAATCCTCTGACCGGCTGGGGAGCCGATCATTCCCTGCCGTGGACCTTCGTCACTCTTGGGGTCCTGCTCTGCCTAGTTCCCTTGTTTTCCCGCATTGAGGAACGGCACCTTCAGGTGTAGGCCCCTCTCTCACCCGGACGTTTTCCCTTCGGGACCCTCCTCAGGATCGCAACAGAACTAAACAACTGACCTGTCCCTCTGTTGTGAATCTCAGGCTCGTCGAGACTTGTTCCGCTTCGCGAGACCCGGGATCACGACTGATAACCGGTTGCTTAGTTTTGCCTGCCTTGCCGCGACAGATGACCTGTCCCTTAGTTTTGTCCCTTTGCCGCGACAGATGACCTGTCCCTTAGTTTTGTCCCTTAGTCTTGAAGCCGTGGTGAAAATGGAAAACTAATGGCGTCCGGCGAGGGTCCACCGCATGCTGACCTGGTTCCCCATGGTTCCCTTGTGCTCAGACCGTCGTTTGTGGTCGACGTGTGCCGGCATTCTGGCCGGATTTCTAGGCCTGCTTTCGTTAAAGGCAGGCTCGTGGACCTCTGTCGGCCCGCACCGCCTCCAACAACTGACGGTTCCCAAGGGAGGTCGATCGGGTTTTCATCTCCTCCCTCCAGCCACCACCGGACTCGATTTTACCAATTTTGTTCCGGAATCCCGTTACTGGACCAATCAACTGCTCCTGGACGGTGGAGGTGTCACCGCGGCGGATGTCGACGGAGACGGACGGATTGATCTCTTTTTTACCGGACAAACCGGCCTCAGCTCGCTCTGGCGCAATCTGGGGGACTGGCGATTCACTAATGTCACGGCTGAGGCCTTTGGCCCGGATTCCGGCCTGGCAACACTGGATGGTTTGGGATGTGCCTTTGCCGATCTGAATGGGGACGGAGCACCCGACTTGGTGGTGAACTCCCATGGTCAGGGAACCCTCGTTTACTTCAACGATGGGAAGGGTCATTTCAAATCATATCCGACCCGACTGAATCCAGGCCACGGCGGATACAGCGTCGCCATCGCTGATGTTGATGGGGATGGCTGGCTGGACGTCTATATTTGCAACTACAGGGTCCGGGCTTTGATGGACATGCCCAACGCCCGGGCCAACCTGAAGACCGTCAACGGCCGCAAGGAGGTGGCCTCGGTCGATGGCCGCCCAACCACCGAACCCGACCTGACCAACCGGTTTGTCGTCAATGCGCGCGGTGGCGTTGACGAAGTGGGTGAACCCGATGTGCTCTACCGAAATCTGGGGGGCACCAACTTCGTGGAAGTGCCCTGGACGGATGGGGCGTTCGTGGATGAGGACGGGCATCCCCTCTCTCGTCCGCCCTTCGACTGGGGACTGTCCGCCATGTTCCGTGATCTGAACGGTGACGGGCATCCGGAATTGTATGTTTGCAATGATTTCCAAAGTCCTGACCGACTCTGGATCAATGAATGCAAGCCCGGTCGGGTGCAATTTCGCGCCGCACCGCAAAATGCCCTCCGCCACACCAGCTTTTTTTCCATGGGTGTTGATTTTGCCGACGTCAATCGGGATGGCTTCGACGATTTCCTCGTGCTGGACATGATGAGCCGGGGCCACCACCAACGGATGACGCAGCTCTCACCTCCGCCACCCGAAGGGCTCGACCCGACCGACCCGCGAACGGTCGGGCAGTATCCGGTGAACTCCCTCCAAATGGGGCGTGGCGACGGCACCTTTGCCGAGGTCGCTGCCTATGCCCGCCTCCAGGCCACCGAGTGGTCGTGGACTCCCGTCTTTCTGGATGTCGACCTCGACGGATGGGAAGACCTGTTGGTAAGCAACGGCCAATGGCGGGCCTCCCGGGACCTCGATGTGATCGGCGATTTGCAGCGGTTACGCCGTCAGCGAAAGCTGTCGGACCGGGAAATCTTCGAGGCTCGCAAGGCGTTCCCGCGGTTTGAGACGCCCAAGCTGGCTTTTCGCAACGATGGTCGTGGGCGCTTCGAAGAAACCGGTACCGCCTGGGGATTTGATTTGGCATCGGTGGCACATGGCATGTGCCTGGCTGATTTGGATGGCGATGGAGACCTCGATGTGATCGTCAATCGACTCAATGGTCCGGCTCTACTCTATCAGAACCTCACGAGCGCCGCTCGAATCGCGGTCCGTCTTCTGGCCAGCGGTCCGAACCGCTTTGGAATCGGTGCCCGGATCGAGGTGACTCCATCCCCCGGTTCGAGCCTGCCGATTCAAACCCAGGAAATCATCGCTGGAGGCCGTTACCTCAGTGGTGACGCACCCGAGCGGGTGTTTGCCATGGGGACCAATGCAGAAGCAACGATCGCAGTCCACTGGCCCGACGGACATCACACTCGACTAGATCACGCTCTGCCCAATCATCGGTACGAAATCGGACCGGACACGGAACTCCCGCATCAGCCCAAAGTTCCCGCCGCGCAGCCTCTCTTTCAGGATATAAGTGCGATGCTCTCGCACACCAACGTGCACGAGGCCACCGATGAATTCATCCGGCAACCTCTTCTTCCCCGTCGATTGGGGACGGAAGGCCCCGGTGTCGCCTGGGCCAGAATCGGTGGTGAAGCCCGCGAATCCCTGGTGATTGGCGCCGGCCGACACGGCGCTCTGTCGGTCTATCATTTCGATTCAACAGGGAAAATCAGCGCCCAGACCAACCTACCTGCCTCTATCGCACAAACCACGGTCCTTCCATGGGACGCCGGGCTGTTGGTGGGCATGTCCACCTACCTCGAAGCTTCAGCATCCGGCTCATCACTATCTTTCTGGCCGGACGGCGGCCCATCACTTGCAGAGGAAGAAACCGCTATTGGAGCCCTCGCCGCCGCAGATGTCGACGATAGCGGGATGGTATCCGTTTTTGTCGGGGGACGGGTCCTGCCAGGGCACTGGCCGGCACCCACCACCTCGCGACTGGTAAAAGTCAAAGAGGGTCAGTTTAAGGACATTCAGGTTTTTAAAGATATTGGCCTTGTCCAAGCCGCCGTCTTTTCTGATTTAGACCAGGATGGACATCCCGACCTGGCCGTTGCCGGCGAATGGGGTCCCCTCCAACTTTTTCATAATACGGACCACCATCTGGTCCCTTGGGATGCCCCGGTTGAAATCGATGGACGACGCCATCCCCTGAGCTCACTCAATGGGTGGTGGACTTCGGTTCAAGCGGGAGATTTTGACGGCGACGGGAGACCTGATTTGGTGGCGGGCAACTGGGGTGAGAATGATTACCATGCCTTGTATGGCGACCGTCGCGCCGTTTTTTATGGCAACCTCTTCGGCAGTGGGGCTGAAGACATCCTGGAGGCCTACGCCCCGAGACATCCGGATGCGGCTTCATCCGGTGCACTGGCACCGTCTGATTATTTACCGGTACATGGTTTTTTCATCTTGGGACAGTATTTAATCCCCCTCCGAGACCGGTTTCCCACCCATCGTGCCTATGCTTCGGCAACACTGGCGGACCTGTTGGGCACCAACCGTCTGACCGCAGCACGGGTTGAGGCCAACTGGTTTTCCTCGGTGGTTTTGCTAAATCGCGGGGACCACTTTGTCCTCCGTCGCCTTCCGGAAATGGCCCAATGGTCACCGATTTGGGGAATCGTGGTGGCCGACTGGGATGGGGATGGGCACGAAGATCTTTTTATATCGCAAAACTACTTTGGCCAGAATTTGGGAATGACCCGAAATGATGCCGGTCGTGGGCTTCTCCTGCGCGGGGATGGGACGGGTGGATTTTCTGCGCTAGCCGCTGCCATCAGCGGAATTCAAATGGACGGCGAAGGACGCGGCGCGGCCACAGCTGACTTTGATGGAGATGGGCGACCTGACCTGGCGATCGCCCAATTTCGCGGAGCCACCCGCCTTTTTCACAATGTCGCGGGAAAACCTGGATTAAGGGTCCGCCTCGAAGGCACCCCGGGAAATCCTTTGGCTGCAGGCGCCTCCATTCGGTTGGTCCAGGAGGGAAAGGCGGGGCCGGTGCGGGAAATCCGGTTAGGGGGCGGCCATTGGTCCTGCGATGCAAGTACCATGGTACTTGCCCGAGTTGGGGACGGACCGTGCGAAGTGCAGGTGCTCTGGCCCGGAGGAGCCAAGACCACGACCCGAGTCGAATCAACCGTATCCGGGTTAATTATCGGAGAGGATGGTAAGGCATCGAATCTCCCATAAACCAAAAGTAACGCCTTCTGGTCGGCGACTTCAGAGCGCCAGTGCACTTCGCCATTTTGGGCCGAACCATCTACCCGCACGGAGGGACGCCCTATTTCCCGCCGATGCAATACAGGCTTTTTCCCGTTCGGATGAAAATGTGTTTCCCGGCGATGGCTGGGGATGCCTGCAGTTTTTCGCCCAAGGGATTTCTTGCGAGGACGTCGAATTGTGGTCCGGCGGCGAGAACAGTGGTCTCACCATCATCCCCGACGAAGTAGATGCGGCCGTCGGCGGCGACCGGTGAAGCAGAAAAATTTCCTCCGACGCGTTCCTGCCAGACAATTGCACCGGTTTCTGAATTCAGACAGGAGGCAATGCCGCCGTCCGTGATCGCATAAAGAAAGGGCTTTACGAAAATCAGTGAAGGCACCTTCGGCATGCCCTTCCTTTGCTCCCACACGAGATTGGATTCGTCCAGGTCGCCGGTGCCGCCCAACTTGAAGGCTTTGGTGGTTTCTTTTCCGCCCCAACCACCGGAAGTGAACACAAGTCCGTCACCGATGACGGTCGACGGAACTTTGCCCTCACCGATGACTTTGCTTGTCCATAGGCGCTTCCCGGTTCTCAAGTCAAAACCCTGCACCACGTCACCGGCCTCGCTCACAACCTCGGTATGACTATCAGGCCCCATCCAAATGGCGGGGGCACCGTGAGATATCCGTGAAAGGCCACGTCGGGCTTTCCAACGTTCGTGACCAGTCCGGGCCTCAAGCGCCAGAACGTAGGATTGGTCCCACGGTATCTGCCATCCCAGTTTCTTATCCTCACCGTCGCCGAAGCAGGCATAGACGAGCTCGCCATCGGTCGCGGGTGTGGGCGTGGCATAGCTGTTCCGTCCCTCCTTCCGCCGTGGCACCTGCTGGAAGACTTCCCTGTCCCAAAGAATCTTTCCAGACGCCGGAGGGTTTTGAAATCCGCGTCGCTGGTTGCCGGATCGAAGTCGATTGCTTTTTCATATTCCAACAACTGCTTGTGGCGGGCTTCGAGGCGGGTCCTCAAGCCAATCTTCGGCGAGATAATATAGATGCCCACCACATGGAAGCGGTCCGATATTTCGAGGTGACCGGGGTGCCATTGATTACGGACATCATGAACCCCGTCGGCGTCAATCCTGAAGACCTCAACCGGATGCGGAAGGGACTCAGGCAAGCCAAAATCAAAGGTTCCTTCACGTTCCAAGAACTTGAAGACCTTCTCCTGGCGATTGGGCGTGTAGGCCAGATCAAGAGCGAAGAAAATGCCGCCGTGGGGACCGACGACCGAGGCCAGGTCCCAGGAGGGATTGCCACGTTCCAATTCGCGCCGGTATTCAAAGGCATCGCCCTCCAGCAGTAGGTCTTCCAACAGGCGTATCTCGCGGTCGACCCGGGTGATGGGATCGAGGAGGTCGCGAAATTTGACCAGGGAACCCAAGCTCAGGTTGAACCAGTACAAAGAGGTGATTCGACTGCTCAAGGCGTGATATGCTTGAGAGCGCAACTCATCCGCTGTGGGCGAGGTCCGTGCCCTTCCTGCCTGCCGGTCCCAACCATCGTGGGCTCCCTGCGACCAGACGGCGATGGGCCGTGGCCGGTTCAGGTCACGCAAACTGCGGGTCATGTCGCCGATGGTTTCGAGCGGAGCTCCCCACCGGAGACGACCCTCACCCCATCGGTCGTAGAGTCCCCAAGCATCGGGTGCCGGAGCAGTCACCCGGTAAGCGTCGAAATGCGGATAGTCTGCTAGTCCCGCATAATAACGCCAGACGCGCTCCTCGCTATGGGTGATGGTGGTCGGCAACCGGGTTGGGGCATAGGGTGCCAGTTTCTCGAACACCTCCTGCGGGGGAACGGGACGTCCTCCGCCATATTGCGGTTCCCCAAGGAATTCCACAGCATGAATTCGCGTCAGCATCGCATCCGTATCGTAGTGGTCGAAAGGGGCGAGGCGGTTCATGTACTTGAGCGGATAGCGGTCAAACAATGCCGTGTCGGAATAGCCCGGCACGTCCTGGTGCATGCCCGTGTTGATGTGCATGCGATGGAGGATTTTTAAATAGGGTTCCACCGTGAGTGTGTTGCTGGAGCCGAGAGCCGACGCAACCCAGCCTCCTCCCAGGTCAAACACCTCCCGCTTGACGCGCAGGTGAGCCCACAGAGATCGCGCGATTCCATCGGCCCCGGCCACCCGAACTTCCACCCCGGCATAGCCCAACGGCAGAGGTGCAGAGTCGAGGATGAATCCTCCCTTTTCCCCAGCCGGGATGACCCCATTGGCCGGGAAGGACGAAAGGTTGGTCTGCCAGGTTTGAGAAGTAAAGACGCGGAAATCAGCTGGCTGAGCGGGCAGCCAAAGTCGGCACCCCACCATTGAGAGCGATTCACCGGTCTCATTTTGAACATGAACCACCGTTTTGGTCGGGCGCAATGAATCCCCAGAACCGAGGAACGTGATGGCGGAGAGCCAGGCCCGGGGTCGGTTGATGGGAAACTCCAACGTTTTAGCGTCGGAGCCACCACCGATTCGAAGTTGATGCGCTGTGGCGACTCCCCAGTCGGTTCCCCGGGAGGGCATTGTAACTGACAAAGACAAAACCCGACGGAGCAAGTACGCGGCCGCAGAAATCCAAGAGTGACTCGCGAACCGGTGAGGGCACCCAGGAGAACACGCCATGGCAGAGGATATAGTAAAAACACCCCGGACTCGATGGGCCAATCCCCGGCCCTGCCGCAACAGAATTCGACATTGGTGAGCGCACAGGCCCGAGCATACTTCTGCGCCCTCTCGACGGCGGCAGCGGCGGTATCGATTCCGATAGACTGACTTTCGGGAAAGGTGGCCGCCAGGGGGACCAGGTGAGCACCGTCACCGCATCCAATCTCGAGCACCCTGCATCGGGCTACGTCCGCTCCGTCGAGGCCAAAGAGTCGACCGAGCGACGCCATCCTGTCCGAATGCACCTGAGGCTGGGGGTGCGATGGATACGGGATATGATCGTAGGAAGACTGCCAAGTGGCCATGCCTCGACGGTGACGTCGGTCGGCAGGGCTCCCAATCGGATTCTACTCCGAAGGTCGGATACCTCTTGACCCTTGAATACTTCACAGTGAGGTTGGACCTGTGAAACTCCGTTTTTCGCAGCTCCTCAAGACTGCTCCCCTGGTCGTCGGTGCCGCCCAGTCGTTAAGAGTCGAGGGGGCGCAACAGATTTATCTCGCACTGGACGGAATCGTCGGGGAATTAGCGGATAGCACCCACAAGGGCCAAATCGAAATCAATTCCTTTTCGTTGGGATTATCGAACTCCGGCACGGTGGGCGGGAGTACCGGGGGCGGAGGAAAAGTCAGCTTTCAGGATCTGTCGGTATCCACTGCTTTGTCGTCCGCATCTCCGGTGCTCAGCTTCTATTGTGCGTCCGGAAAGCACATTCCGACGGCAACTCTGACGGTAGAAGCAATCGACTCGACCCTGGTAAAGCCCATCCCCATTTACACGGTTGTCCTGACGGATGTTCTGATAACGTCTGTGAAGACGGAGGGCTCTGATTCCAGGCCGGGCGAGAATTATTCGCTCACCTACGGCAAAATTTCATGGACCTATGTTCCGATTAATACCAAGGGTGGGCCTGGAACCCCGATCACGAAGAGTTGGAATGTGACCGAAAACCATCCCTGATCGTTGATTTCCCGGATACTCATTTCCCTGGGCCCGCGAAAGGCCCGGAGGTCAACCATGTTCCCAAGAATTGCCCGAGCCTTTTGGTTCTTGATATGCCTCGGGGTCACCATGCCGGGAACCGCCTGTTGGGGAGGTCAAGTCTTCGTCAAAATCGATGGAATTGACGGAGACTCGACCAATATCCTCCATAGGAACTGGATCGAGGTTCAATCATTCTCCATTGGGTTGAGTCATCCTGCGGTCCTTGGTGGCGGCGCCAACGGTCCAAAGGGGAAGACCATCGCCGGACAATTACACATTTTAAAGCCGGTGGACAGGACCTCGCCACTTTTGAGCCTGGGAGCGGCCGCCCACACACCATTGACGCAGGTCCAAGTTGACCTGGAGCTGGATTTGAGTGAGGTGGACGCTCCGCCCAGGACCTCACCCGGTAATCTGAAAGAACTTCGCACCGCCTGCCGGATTTCATTGAACGACGTCGTCATCTCTTCGATCCAAATCAAGGGAGACACCAACTCGTTAACCGAGGAGGTCGGCTTGAGCTTCAGGGAAATGTCCTATGCGGTGCCGATTTTGAGAACAGCCACGGCACAAATCCAAAGTGAACTCTTTGAGTGGAATTTTGATTCGGAAACCGGGGGCTTGGGAACGACGGCAGACGGGCCGTTGGTGGTCGGAGTTTATAGCGCGGGTGACGGCCAAATAGCTCTCCAATGGGATGCCAAAGTAGGACAATCCTTTGATGTCCTTGTCAGCCCCAAGGTCCATGGGACCTATGCGCCGCTCATGAACGTCAGCACCACGAACAATGGACCATTGGAAGTTCGACTGCCCTTCTCCGGGGCCATGCAGTTTTTTCTGCTGGTGAGGCGGCCTTGATACCTCCCTTGCCTCCATGGGCTTTATTTAACGCCTGCTGATTTCTTTTGGCACGGGTCACCCGCCCATAGATGAGAAATCGGCAGACCGTGAATGTCGGCTGCAAATGGGATGACTTCGGTGCCGGTGTAGAGAATCACACCCCGCAGCCAGCGATGGCCTACGGCCTCCTTCAGGGCTTGCAAACCCCGGACGTCTGTTCCACCCAAAGTGGCTCCGGCCTTGACCTCAATTCCGACGATTCGCCCGGCCCGGTCTTCCAGAACAATGTCGACTTCCCGTCCACCGGCGGTACGCCAATGGAAAAAACCGGGTTGCGTTTCGCTCCAGGCGGACTGTTTTCGTAATTCCATCAAAATGAAATTCTCAAACACACCACCCACCGGTGTCCCATCAAGGCTTAACCGGTCCGGGTTCAATCCCAGAAGGTGGGCCAGCAAGCCGGTGTCATTCAGGTAGACTTTGGGGGTCTGAATGAGCCGCTGCCCCAGATTTCCCGACCACGGTTGAAGGACCTGAATGAGGAAGGTTGCCTCCAGAATGGAGAAGTAACGCTTCAACGTCGTCTGAGGGATGGCCATCGACCGGGAAACGTCAGCAAAGTTGAGTAGTCCTCCCACCCGGGTCGCCGGACTCCCGTCGCTTCCACCGATTGGACCAGGGTGCTTTTGCCGCATTGCCGGGCACCGTTGACTAAAACAGCCGGGGTATCATCGAGAGCCAGGAGGAGGTTTTCGGTAAGATGACGGTGAAACATCCATCCCAACCATAACCCATTTCAGCTGATTATCAACCGATTATCGGTGTATAAAACACCATATTGTGGATGATTATCAGCCATTTTATGGATGATTATCAGCTATATTTTGAAGAGCTATTTCTACGTAAATACCTGATTGAAAGATTTTTGCAAACGTGACTACGATCTGGTCGTTAGGCGCGAACCTGCCCGGTCCCCACCCCGATCCACTTGTAGGAACATAGTTCCTCCAGGCCCATGGGCCCTCGAGCGTGCAGTTTGTCCGTGCTGATGCCGATTTCCGCCCCCATCCCAAATTCCCCGCCATCCGTAAACCGGGTGCTGGCGTTCCAATAGACAGCGGCCGAGTCGACCTCGGCCAGGAAGCGATGGGCGACCGTCGCGTCTCCCGTCACGATGGCATCGCTGTGGGCTGAGCCGTGGCGTCGGATGTGGGCAATGGCATGCTGCAAATCCTCCACCACCCGGACGTTGAGGATGTAGTCGTTGTACTCGTTATCGTAGTCGGCATCGGTGGCAGCCACCAAAGCCGCCGGATAAGCGATCGCCTGAGTGGAAAGAAGGGCCAAGGCGGCAGGGTCCGCCCGCAACTCAACGTTTTTGGATGCCAGTCGGGCCGCCATTTTTGGAAGGAACGCATCCGCCACCTCGCGGTCCACGAGCACTGTTTCCGCTGCGTTGCAGGTGGACGGACGCTGGGTCTTGGCGTTGTCGAGAATCTCAAGGGCCATCGACAGGTCGGCGGCGGCATGCACATACACGTGACAAACGCCCTTGAAGTGCTTGATGACCGGCACCTTGGAGGCCTCGGTGACCGCCCGGATCAATCCCTCGCCCCCGCGCGGCATGCAAAGGTCCACGTATTGGGTGAGGCTCAGCAGGGCGGGAATGGCAGCGCGGTCCGAGGTGGGAACCACCTGGATGGCTGCATCGGGGAACCGGTCTCCCAAGGTGCGTCGGCCGGCCTCGACCATGGTCCGGGCAATCCATTGATTGGAGTTCAACGCTTCCTTGCCTCCCCGGAGGATGGTGGCGTTACCCGACTTCAAGCAGAGACTTGCGGCATCCGCCGTTACATTGGGGCGTGACTCGTAAATGATCACGATAACACCCAGTGGAACGGTGATCTTTTGCAATCGCAACCCATTGGGCCGGGTCCGATCGTCGAGAATTCGACCGACCGGGTCGGGCAATGCGGCCACTTCGCGCAATCCCTGGGCCATGGCACGGATGCGCTTGGGATCGAGCGACAGTCGATCCATCATGGCCTTGGTAAGTCCCAGGGATTCACCGATCTTGAGGTCCTCGCGATTGGCGGCCTGCAGCGGTTCGATACCCGCCTCGAGGGCATCGGCCATCGCCAGGAGTGCAGCGTTTTTTTCCGTGGTTGCCAATTGAGCGAGGGCATGCGAGGCCTCGCGGGCCTCCCTGCCCAGTCGCTCCATCTGTTCTGCCAGATTCATTTTGGGACGCTCTCAGAGAAGCGGGCCAGGGCCAAATCGAATCCGCGAGGAGATACGCCTCATGAAGGCACAAAAACGGAGCCCGGCGGACCCCGAACTGAATGGAGCCGCTCCGAAACCGTGGTCGCCCCTTCAGGAGCGACCCACGACTCCGTTGATCATTTCCGGTCGCTACTCGCGGTCACCGCGCCAGCCGCCTCGACGGTCGTCGCGCCAACCGCCGCGATCACCACCACCGCCGCCGCCACCACCGCCACGATAGTCACCTCCGCCGCCACCGCCGCCACCGCCGCGATAGCCACCACCACCTCCGCCGCCGCCGCCGCCGAAGGAGCGTTCACGTCGGAATCCGCCGCCACCGCCTGGGGGACGCTCTTCCCGGGGGCGGGCGATATTAACGGTCAAGGGACGTCCACTGAAGTCCTTGCCGTTAAACAATTCCACCGCGCGTTGAGCCTCCTCCGGAGTGCTGAATTCAACGAATGCAAAGCCTCTGGAGCGCCCGGTAACCCGGTCCATCATGAGGTTAACGTTTGTGACCACACCCGCGGAACTAAAGAAGTCCTGGAGATCACGATCCTGTGCTTGAAAGGGCAAATTGCCCACATAGAGCCTCGTCTGGGCTTCCATAACCTACTGATTAACCAACTCAATCACCCAACCGGCGATGAAGGGAACCCGCACTCGCAGGTTGCAGAATGATCGAGCCGAACCAGCCAGATACAATCCCGTCTTAACGACACCGACCCACTGCCGTGTTAAGCAGACAAAGGAGCTTGCCAGAAAGGATGGTGGGAAAGTCAATGTCAGAATTTTGACGGTTGGGTGTCAGCGGGCGGAAGGCTGAATTCCCCTCCCCTTTTTGCTGCGAATGCACATACTTCACACCATATTGTGACCCCGATGAAGTTGTCGCCAAACGTTCCCGTTGAGACCACGGACCCGGTGAACGCGCAAATCCTTGCGGTCTCCGAAGACCGACTGTCCGGATTCCAACCTGACCCGTTGGGAGAGATTGCCCGCCAGACCAGCTTGCCGATCACGGTGGTGATCGAACGGATTCGCGCGATGCTGGAGGCCGGAATCATCCGACGCGTGCGGCAAACCCTGTTGGCAACCAATCTCGCGGATGGTGCGCTGTGCGCCTGGCAGGTGCCCCTCGATAAAACCGAGGCAGCATTCGACTTTCTCTTTCAAAAGGACCCCTTCAGCGGACATGTGGTGATTCGTTCCACGGACACCGCCACGGCCGGGTCCAACTACCGACTCTGGACGACACTCAAAGTCCCGCAGGGTTATTCCCTGACCCGGCACGCCACGCATCTGGCGAAGCGAATTGGAGCCGAACATTTCCGACTGATGCCGGCTCAGCGCCTTTTCGCTTTGGGAGTTGGACATGTCCGACGACGCGGCATGGAGCCGGGAAGCCGGGCGGATGAACTCGCAGAGGCGGTGGAAGTTCGGGTGGCCCAGTTGGATGAGCTTGAATGGCGAGTGTTGACAGCACTCAAGCGGGAATTCGAGCCGAAGGAGCTCAAATCGGACCTTTGGACCGATCGGGCGGCGGAAGCCGGGGTAACGCTGGAGGAATTTCAACGCATCGCCTCCTCGCTGGACCAGAGAGGAATCATCGGTCGATTCAGTACATTCCTGGAGCACGTCAAAACATTGAGCAGTGGCGAGCGGGTGACCCGCTTTAATGCCTTGTTTCATTGGGCGGTTCCACCCGGGCGGGAGATTGACGCCGGGCGCGAGGTGGGTCGCCATCACATCATGACTCACGCCTATTGGCGCGAGGGCGGCCCCGAATTCCATCACGTCAATGTCATGGGGGTGGCCCACGGGACGGACAAAGAGCTCGTATTGGCCCACAAGGCAGCCATTGATCGCCATCTGGCGGAGGCAGGGATTGAAGTCCGTTACACCAATGTTTTCTGGGGAGGGAAAAGCGAAATCAAACCGAGCGAAATCTCTCCATCGGCGTACGCGGACTGGTGCCATTCGGAGGGCATCGACCCGGAATCGATGCGGGACTAGTCGCCCGTCGCACCGTTCATGGCCGCAGAAGCTCCCACGCCGACTGGCCTCCGCAGCTTTCTTGGCGGCACCGCCCGGGGTCTCAATTCGGCCACCAGAATGGTCGAACAACTCTTTGCCTTCACGCTGATCACGCTGGGCACGGCGGTAACCAAGAACCATCAGGCCCGGGGGGTTATTCGCCCCTTGATCCGGGAACAAATTTTCCGAGCCGGGGTCCGTTTGATTCCCATGGTCTGCTTTCTAGGTCTGGCTCTCGGGGTTCTGATCGTCGGCCAGACCGAGGCACTTCTCCAACAGGTGGGAGCCAACCAATACACCGGCGCTTTGCTGGTAACCGTGATCATCCGGGAACTGGCCCCCTTGGTGTCGGGCCTGGTGGTTTTCGCCCGGGTGGGAACGGCCAGCGTCATCGAATTGGGAACGGCGCGTGCCCTGGGTGAAATGGAGGCGTTGGAAGCGCTGAGCATCGATCCGATTCATTACCTGGTCGTGCCCCGTGTCATCGGATTCACCGTGGCGGTGATGGGTTTGACCCTCTATTGCATCCTGGCGTCACTTGCCAGTGGCTATGTATTCGCCTACAGCCGCGGGCTTCCCCTGAATCCAGTCGCCTACCTCGAACGGATCGCCGCCGCCCTTTCGTGGGTGGATTTCCCCCTATTGGCCTTAAAATCAGGGCTGTTTGGGGCCATCACCGCCCTGATCGTCAGCTATCAAGGGTTGGCGCGCCCCCTCCGCCTGGAGGATATTGGCGACACCACCGCCCGGACGGTGGTTTATTGCCTGGTCGTCTGCCTCGTCGTCGACGCCGGGTTCATTCCTCTCTACTTGATTCTGTGAATCCGCCGATTGTGCTCCAGTTCGAGGGGGCCTCGGTGGCCTCACCCGTCGAGGGGGCGCCGTCCGTTACGGACATCGACTGGCAGGTCTTGGAAGGCGAGTGCTGGGTCATCGGCGGGCTTCAAGGGAGCGGTAAATCGGCGGTGATTGAAGCCGCCGCGGGATTGCGCGCCACCCCCCGTGGTTGCGTTAGGCTTTTTGGGTCCGACCCCGCCCTGCTAACCGGCACAGAAGCTCAAGCCCTGCGACAACGGGTGGGACTGGTGTTCGAGGGCTCCGGGCGACTCTTTGGAGGATTGAGTGTCCTCGAAAACCTGACGCTTCCCCTTCGATATCACGAAGACCTGTCCCCTGAAGACGCGTTGGAGCGGATTATTCCGCTATTGGAGGCATTCGACCTTCAACCCGTGGCCGGACTGCTTCCACGGCAACTCGGGTACGGTTTCTCCAAGCGGGTCGCCCTTGCCCGAGCCCTGGTTCTGCGGCCTGAGATTTTACTGGTGGACGATCCACTGGGGGGGCTGGATGCGGCACAGGCACGAACGCTGCGCCGCCTGCTGATGCAACTGAACCACGGTCATCCGTGGCTGGGAAAACGACCGGTGACGCTGATCATCACCGCCGAGGAATTGCGACCCTTTTTGAATCTCGCCGGGCGTTTTGCCCTCGTCGAAAATCGTCGTTGGACTCGAATCGGCACCCGCGATGAACTCCTGGAATGCCGAACCGCCGGAGTATTGGAGCTCCTGGCTGACCATTCGGACCATCCCCAGGCCTGAGCGAACTCGTTCCACCCTTCTGCCATGCACGATCTGACCCCTCAAATCCGAACCCGACTCCGCCACGTGGAATGGCTGGTGCTCGCATTCCTGGTGGGCACCGGCCTTCTGTTTCTGTTGGCGTTGGGTTGGTGGTTGAAGACAACCGGCGACGCCCGTGGCTGGTTTGTCATTGAGGTCCCTTACTATACCTACCTCGACAATGCCGGGGCGATCCGCGAGGGAACACCCGTAAAGATGATGGGCTTCACCATCGGCAAGGTCGACAGTGTCACCACAGCGGAAGACACCCCCTACAACCGCTCGATGAAGTTCAACGTTTACGTCCATTTTCTCGTCCGGGAACCATACTACGGCTACATCCACAGCGATTCCATTTGCCGATTGGGGGGCACCGGTGTGGACCTGCTGGGCGGCTCCTGGCTGGAGCTGACCCGGGCGGAAGGACTCGGGGTTCCCACGGTTGTGACGAGCAATGCCATTCCCGAGGTATTGAATGATCAGTTTGCTTATAAAGCCCCGTCACTAGAGCGAACCAACAAATACCTTGTCTATCGTCCCTTCAAGCGTCGGGATTCCGGCTACTTCATGGCCACGATCCATTCCGTGTCGTTGATGGACAACGCGGAAGACACCGTGGCCATGGTTCACGAGGCTCTACCCGGACTCACCAACGCCATTGCGGGGATCCTGGGAGACCTACGGAAAATCACGGCGGATTTGCGCCCGGCACTGGCCCGTCCGGGCGGTCTGGGTGAACTAGTTATACCCACGAACCTGGTGCATGGACTGGAGACCACCCTCAACGATCTGCATCGGACTCAGGACAATCTACAACCCGTAATCACCAATGCCGGGGTGACTCTGGCGATGGCAACGGAAACCGCCCAGGAATTGAAGCCGCTGTTCCTCCAGGTTCAGGGGGCCGTTTCCAATGTCCAGGCGCTGGTGGTTTCCCTGGAATCGCAGGTCACCAACACCAATCTGGTGGGCAACTTCAGCCGCCTGGCGGACAAGGCCTCACTGCTGGCCGACACCACCGACACCCTGATGCGCCGCCACTGGTTATTCCGGTCTGCCTTCAAGACAAATGAGCCGGCTTCGAATAACCCGGCACGGCAGCAGAATACCGAGTTGATGGACCGACGCCGGTTTTAGGTTTCGGCGGCGATCCTTCCTGCCGGAGGTCCGCTGCGGAGCTGGCACGAACAGTGCTAAATGGGTTTTGGCTTCATCGGGAACCGACCCCCACCCGTTGCACAACCCATTGGATATGACCACCTGGTATCGAACCATCCTCTCCATTTTCCTTATGTCGTTGACCGCTGGGACGGTCATGGCCTCCGTCGTTATGGAGGTCAAGGCGTTGACCGACACGATCATCCTCATGCATTGGACGGATGGACATGTCGTCCACTCCACCGCCGGGCAGGCCTACGGCGAAGAGCGGCTGGTGCAGGTGCCCCTGGACACGCTGGCGGCGACGAGGACCGCATCGTACCGGCTTACCAGTACGAATGACCTCGACTACGCGACCTCCCAGCAACCGATTCAGATCGGAAGAAAAAGCAAGGGGACCGATTTCGCCTGGCTGGGCGGGAGCAATTGGACCTTGGAACATTGGCTCTATCTGGAGCTTCCGAAGGCGATGAAGCAGGGTGCCACTTATGTCGTTGACACCGGCAGTCTCGCCGATAATGGGCGCCAGTGGACATTGACCTTTGATGAAGGTTCAACCCGATCCGAAGCCGTCCATGTGAATCTGTTGGGGTATGTTCCCGACGCTCCGGGAAAATTTGCCTATGTCCACCACTGGATGGGCGATCTCGGCGGGCTCAACCTCTCGGCATACGGCGGGCATGACTTCCGTTTGATCAATCTACAAACAGGCAAGGATTCCTTTTCAGGAACCTTGAAGTTTCGCCACGCCTCCACGACGCCCGAAACGGGGCAACTGAATGATTCGGTCCATGGCAACTTCCTCGGTGCGGATGTCTATGAATGCGATTTCTCGTCCTTCCAGACGCCGGGGCGCTATGTGGTTTCGGTCGAGGGGATTGGCTGCTCGTTTCCATTTCAAATTGCCGGAGACGTCTATCGAGAGGCCTTCTACAAAGTTGTGCGAGGGCTGTATCACAACCGGAGTGGTCTTGAACTCACCACCAATTGCACCCGCTGGCCACGTTCAGCTCCCCACAACCCATTGCTGACCCCCGGTTTTGCCCAAAAGTTGTTCTACACGACCAATCGATTTGTGGAATGGGGTTCGGAAGGAGGTTCTGCTGGTCAGTTGACCAACGCCCATTCCTTCAAAGGGTTCCTCAACTCTGCGGGCTGGTATCAGGATGCCGGCGACTGGGACAGCTACTACTCCCATCTGACCGTTCCCCAGATGCTGCTGTTCGCCTACGAGGTGGCACCCCGAAATTTCTACGACGGTGAACTCCATCTCCCCGAAGGAATCAATGGACTTCCAGACATCCTCGACGAGGCCGCCTGGCTCCCAAGATTTCTTTACCGGTTGAGACATGAATACTCCCGGCAAGCGAGCGTGCCGTTGGGGCGGTAATTACTATTTCCCCATGATCATCGGGCAGCAAACCTCGCCCAATATCGTCGAAGGAATCGTCGGCTATGCGGTGGCCAAAAGAATGGGACAGGAGGAAGCCGCGAAGAAGTATCTCGGTTCCCTTTACACCACGGCGGATTATTTCCTCGGGGGCAATGCCCTCAACATGACCTGGGTCACGGGCCTTGGTCCAAGGCATCCAAACCAGGTTTTCCATATCGACTCCTGGATCGTGGGTTATCACGACGGGATGATTCCGTACGGGCCGTGGAGGACCGAGAGCACTGCGGCCGGTGGCGCCCAAAAATGGGTCACCGACCATGACTATGCCAATCAGACCTGCTATCCGCCCGTGGGTGGACCTCAAAATCCGCGGTGGCCTGGGAACGAACGGTGGCACGACAACCGTTGGTCGCCGATGTCGTCCGAATTCACCATCAGCCAGACCATTGCCCCGTCGGCGGCATTGTTTGGAGTCCTCTGCGCACCCGGTCCAGAGGCACCGGCTCCTTCGGGCATCAAACTAACCATTCAGGTTCAAACGAATCAGGTGGTTCTCTTGAGTTGGCCATCAGACGGAAGCGGCGGATTCAACCTCGAACAGAGCACCAATTTACCAGGGGAGGGACACTGGAATCCCGTTCAACAACTGCCGTCTGACAACGGGACGAACAAGACGGTCGTACGGAATGGCACGGGCGGCCTGGGATTATTCCGCCTTCATGGGCCGCGAAGCGATTTGATCTTGACCTTTCGCTAAAACAGTTCGTCCTTTTGGAAAAAATTTTTCTATGTTTGGCTCTGATATACTTGAGGTTGCTATTGGAATGGCATTCGTTTTCCTTTTGGCGAGTCTGGTTTGCACGGCGGTGAAAGAAGGTATCGAATCTCTCCTCAACAAACGGGCCGAATTTATGAGGCGGGCGATCGAGAAAATGCTGAGTGGAGATGTAGAACCAAAAGCAGAAGTGGGTAAGGCAGTAATACAGAACCCTCGTAATGGCGACTCAGGCACAACGGTGCAGGCCCAGGCAGACACGCATACCAAGAAAAGGGTCAGTGAATTTTACAAACATCCATTGATTCAATGCCTCTGTTCCGGCGAATATCAATCCAGCAGCCATCGAAATCTTCCGGGTTACATTCCATCGAGTTCCTTTTCACGAGCGGTGATTGAGTTGATCTGCAAAGAAAAAGAGTCAAGCCTCGGTAATAACGGGATATCTAATCCAATCATGACAGGGGCACAGTTGCAGGAAGTGCTGCAGGGTTTACCCGATGGGCCCTTCAAGGTTCGCCTGATCACCCTGCTGAAAGATTCACAAACGAATTTGTCAGCGGCCAAAGCAACTCTGGAACAATGGTTTAATCAATCGATGGAACAGGTGGGCAATTACTACAAAGTTCATAGCCAGGAACTTATTCTGGTGATTGCTACGTTTGTGACTTTTTCGTTGAACATCAATGCCGTGACCATCGCCCAACGCCTGGTCACGGACACCGCTCTCCGAAAAGCGTTGGTGGCTCAGGCGGAGACGGAAGCAAAAAAGTTGCCGCCAGCCGACCCGAAAGCGCCCAACGAGGGAGCCACCCCATCAACCAATTCAATTTCAACGGGCACGAATCCACCCGTCACCACACGCCAACCCAGCGAAGCGAATACTGATTCCCAGAGCAAGGGCGGCAAAAGATCGGAGGACCCCATCGAGCAAATCAAGAAACTGGGGTTGCCCATTGGTTGGGGGGCATTTAAACAGCCTGACACCCAGCTTGATTGTCTTTCATGGGTCGGAGAGTGGCTTTCACTGATTGCAGGCTGGTTGGTAACCATTTTTGCCATTTCGTTGGGAGCTCCGTTCTGGTTCGACACATTGAACCGCATCATACAGGTCCGCGCTGCGCTCAAACCAAAAGCCGATAAGGCGGAACCAGCGTAGAAGAATTCAACCGGACATGACCCCTAGCCCACCGAATCAACAGCCCCTGCTGTTTCATGAAGGAGAGGCCCACCTTATGGATACTGGTCGGCGGCTTCCTTCTCGTCGGCATAGGCAGGACAGTGGGCCAGTGGGAATTGCTCTTTTAGTAGGCACCCTTCCGGACCGCGTGCATGGACATCATTCCACCCAGAATATCGAACATTTTTCCGTCGGTGGCACCCAATTCGGCCAGCTTCAATTGGATAACCGTCTGGCCGGGATAGTGGAGCAGGGATTCCAGGATGTAGGCATACGCCTTGGCGTCTCCAGCAAATAGAAATCCATAGACCGGAAGGGCCAGCCGCAGGTAGGTAAACCATAGCCAGCGCAACAGGGCCGACGCCGGTTTGCCGAATTCAAGGATCAGCAGCGTACCCCCCGGTCGAAGGACGCGGGTCAATTCTCGGAGACCAGCGTCCACATCGGCCAGATTCCTCAGTCCATAGGCCACGGTCACCAAGTCAAAACTGTCGGAGGCGAAGGGGAGTTGAAGTGCGTCTCCTTGAACAAAGCGGGGCCGGCGTTTTTCCTTCCGTCGCGCTCCCCGACGGCGGGCGACGCTCAGCATCGGTTCGCTGAAATCAATACCCGTCGTCTCAAATTCCCGACTGGCCAGGGCCAGGGTTAAATCGCCCGTCCCGCAGCAAACATCGAGGGCCTGGCAATCCCGTCCCACCGGTGCCAATTGGACCAAACGATGCTTCCACCATCGGTGCAGCCCGAAACTCTGGATGTCATTGATCAAGTCGTATCGGGTCGCGATACTGGCAAACAGTTCGGACACCCGATGTGCGCGCTCCTGACCTGGGACGAAGTAACTCACAGACCCGGACAAGCTAGCCTGCAATGGTCGTCGCAACAACCACCCCCGGCCGAAACTCCCCTCTCCCATGCTTCTCCCGCTCCAGTCGGCACGTCAGGCGTTGTTCGATAAGATTTCCGCCCTTCCCCCGGTCAGGAAATCCCTTTGGTTGGCCTCGGGCGGGGTCAGTGCCGAAGACATTCGCTCGAGCGTGTCTCTTCCCCCGCTGGATGTCTCAGCCATGGACGGATATGCTGTCCGAACCGAGGATATGTCAGCAATTCCCCGACGATTGAAGCGGGTGGGGGGAACTTCGGCGGGAGATGCCCCGGGAGAACCCCTACGGTCTGGGGAATGTCGCCGCATCTTTACCGGTGCTCCCCTGCCTCCGGGAGCCGATGCCGTCGTGATGCAGGAAGACACGGAAATCGACCCGAATCATCCTGGCGAAATCCTCTTTCGCGAATCGGTCCGGCCTTGGGACCATGTGCGATTCCGCGGGGAGGACATCACCCCGGGTGCCTTGATTGTTCCCCGGGGGATTCGTCTTCACGCTCAGCACCTGGCCGTCCTGGCCGCCTGTGGATATGACAACGTGCCCATTCATGATCAGCCCAGGGTTGCACTTCTCGCCAACGGGTCCGAGCTCCGGCTTCCGGGTGATACCCTGGATCCAGGACAAATCCATGAAAGTAATCGGGTCATGCTCAATGCCCTGATTCGAGGAGTGGGTGGGGTTTCCATCCCATTGGATATCGTTCCCGACGATTTGGAACGCATTCAAGCGGCGCTGCTGGCCGGATTGGAGGAATCGGACGTGGTGGTCACTCTGGGCGGCGCGTCGGTTGGCGACGCGGATTTGGTGAAAAAGGCGGTCGAAGGACTCGGGGGAAGCGTCGACCTTTGGAAGATTGCCATCCGACCTGGAAAGCCGTTTTTTATTGGGTCTGTCCGTAAGAAGCTGGTCCTGGGGCTTCCGGGAAATCCAGTCTCGGCCTTTGTCACTGCGATTTTACTGGTCCTGCCCGCTCTCCGTCAACTGCAAGGTCTGATGGACTGCGATCCCCCTGAACTACCGGGTGAATTGGCAGGACCGATGTCGAACCCAGGGGACCGGGACCATTATGCAAGGGTGGTTCGTGATTCCAACGGATCGGTTCGGTCTGCCGGGGCGCAGGCCTCCCATCGACTGGCGTCGCTGGCGGTTGCCAACGGACTGGTTTGTATTCCTGCCGGAGAGCAATGGGCGGCAGGCAAGGCAGTGATGGTAATAATGATTCAAGGGGAGTAGGGTTCATGGAAAGGGAAAACCTCCAACATCCGGCCGTGAATCGAGACCATGAACCGGATGGACATTCCGGCGGCCCTGCGATGTAGCGCAGGTATTCCTAGCTCCCAAACAACAGCTTTTGACCTCAACGGTTGATTTGTCTGCAACCTAATGAATCACAGTCACATCGGTAGGGCGAGGCTCCTGTCGAGCCGCGGCGGTCCCTACCACCTCCGCCCCGCAAGCTATACCCGGCCTGACCCCGGAGCGCCACAGGTGGGATGCTGCCGTTCCGCAGGTTTCCAAACCTGCCGGGCCGTCGGCGAACCGAGACGCTCCGGGACGGGTCACGTCCCTGCCGACTAGAAAGTCGGCGAAACGGCAGACAGGAATGTCTGCGGTACGGTATGATGGGTGTTTCCTAACGAGCGGCTGGAAGCCGCTGCCACTCTGCTGCTTCGTTCCAAACGTGGCGCTCGGGGACAGGCGAGGTACACCTTGGATGAGCGGCTCGACTCGGACCGCCGTGCGGACGAGACGTCCGCGTTCCCGGGTTGGGTATGATTCGGACCCTCTTTGGTTCAGCAGGAAACGCCGACCAGTGAAGCTGCAGTAATGGTACAATGAACCTGATAGCACAGAATGTGGCTCAAGTCGCATGGGGAAAGACAACGTCCAGCTAAGGTGAAAGGTTCAGTTGATGGATTTCTTGTTTTTGTATTCTAATCTGTGTAAATCTGCGTCCATCTGCGGACAATTCCGGCTTCGGGCTCGGAGTTGATCCGTAGATTTTTACAGATTCGGAAGAGGCTGTGCTGTCTCCCCAGAACAGGGTGACCGATTTCGATGCCTGTCTGACCATTGGATTTCTGCCGTTTCCCTGCTTGACGGCGTCGGCCACTTTGGAAGGGTGGAATGGCTATCGAGCCTTCCCTCATCCGCATGTGTTTCCGTATCCTTGGGCAGCGTCGCCCCGTTTTCACCAGCGTCCTGGCCCTTCTCCTCTTTTTTGCCGGGACGGCCGGATTCCTTCGAAGGTTCGATCAGTCCGAGGGGGCACGATTGCTGCCCACTGGGGTCGAGTTGAACGCCGGTTCGACCTTTGAACTTCGCTTTGATCAGCCCGTAGCGTCTTTGGATGAGGTCGGTGGGCGGGCTGAGGTTTCACCCCTCCACGTGGAGCCACCGTTGCCCGGCCAATTCACCTGGACCAGTCGTCGGGGTGGCCTTTTTGTCCCCAACCGTCCCTTGGATTTGGGAACCCGATATCGGTTTTCGCTCCGTCCGAGCCTGAAGAACGCTGAAGGCGCCGGGCTCAAGGCTCGACTGGTCCGCACCTTTCAAACGCCTCCGTTCACCGTAGAAATTGTCAGGGCCGATTACTGGGAAAATACGAACGCCACTCCGTGGCCCCGGTTTCAAGTGGTGGCCAACGCCCTTCTGCTGCCCGAGGAACTTCAGAAGCATGCTCATTTTCGAAACCGTAATGCCCGCGTCCCAGCCGAGGTGGTGGTGCTAACCAATGGATTGGCGACCTATGGACGCGGCGGCGGCCTGTTTCCGTGGTTTCCGGGTTTCCCTAGAGACCGACTGCCCAGCAACGAGTTCGCGGCCCGTTCCACCAACGGCAGCACACTTTTTCTGGTCCTACCCGTCCGACCGTTGCCCCCCGGCAAGGACTGGACGTTGGAGGTTTCCGCTGGATTGTCGTCCACCGAAACGTCCGTCCAGACACCGGAAGCGGTTGTCGGCCAAGTTGGCGGCGTGGCACCGTTTAGCCTGACTGATCTGCGTGCGAGCGCCCCCCGCTCTGAAGAACGGCGACTGGCGATCCAACTGAATCGGCGAATCCTCGCCAGCCTGACCAACGATCCGCCCGAACGCTGGATTCGGTGTCAGCCAGCAGTGACCAACCTCCACTGGACCATTCCCATGGCCCCTTCCCACCTGGAGGTGGCCGGGGACTTCCAACTTCGGACCCCCTATCGGATTACTCTTCGGAAGGGATTGTCGGCCGAGACCGGTGAGACCCTGACCACCGATGCAGACCGAACGGTTGAGTTCCAGCCCATTCCTGCCACGGTCTGGTTTTCGAGCTACGACACCGCCCAGTTGGCAGACGGGCGAAGGGAACTTGAGTTGCTGGCCATCAATCAATCCTCCACCCGCCTGCGACTCAAGCAACTGGATGGGCATACGCTGATCCATACTCTGCGCGCCTACGAGCGATATACGGGGCGGCACGGATGGGAACGCGATGCAGCCCGGCCCGACCGGCTCGATTACGCCGGTGTCGCCGGGGTCACGGTTCTGGATACGAACTTGGTCACACACGCCAACGAAGATGAGGCGCTTCGAGTGAGCTTGAATTGGGACAGCCTCATTGGCCCCGGACGGGTTGGAGCGTTTTTTGTCAATGCAGACGTCCCACGCCCCCCCACAACCAACGATGATCGAACCCGGATCGAGGGGCCCCAGGCCATTGTTCAACTGACCGACCTCGGTCTCGAGGTAAAATCAGGACGGGACTGGCACACTGTCCTGATTTTTTCTCAGCGGACGGCCCAACCCTTGCCCGGCGTGACCGTCAGTCTTCGGTCCGACGAAAATGAGGTTCTTGAATCGGCGACCACCGACCAACGGGGGCAGGTTCAGCTTTATCGCCACACGGAACCAGCCAAGGTTAACAACCGAACGGCCCCGATTGAACTCATCCCTCCGGCGCCGAACGTCGATGAATCCGGTAATGCCTCCACGCATCCCCCCAAGGAAGCGTGGATTCTAGCGGAAACCGGTGCCGACCTGCATGCAGTTCGGCTCGGTGATGGGCGAATCAATCTATGGCGCTATGACCTGCCGTTCGGTGAACGAGACGAGAGAGCAGACCGACTCTTTTCCTTTTCGGACCGTGAAGCCTACCGGCCGGGAGAGATATTACATTGGAAGATTCTTGCCCGTCATTGGACGGACGACGCCTGGGCCTACCCAACCAACAACGGTCTTCAGTTGGAGTTGATGGACCCGCGAGGCGTTTCGCTGTGCCGGACGAATCTATCCCTGGTCAACGGAGCAGCGGATTGGTCATGGGTATTCCTCACGGGCGGTCCACGAGGTTCCTACGTCGTTCGAATGAACCTGGGAACCGCACGGGAACAACGGTCGGTCGAAGTCCGGGATTTTCGGCCACCAGCGTTTGAGGTCATTCTTCAGGCTCCCACCAATTCCGGGCCTGACGCCCCGGTTTCAATTCCCATTGCCGCGAGATACCTGTTTGGAACCCCGCTGCAACGGGCCTCGGTCGATTGGACCATTCAAAGCGATGCCGTTGAATTCCATCCCGAGGCCTGGAATGCCTTTGTCTATGGCAACTCCGGAATGGACTGGCAGTTGCGAAGAGGTACCGGAACGGACGTGCCGTCACAGGATCACTCGCTCCACGGAACAACGGAACTCTCGGCCAGTCACCCCGTGGTCTTGGAGCCGGATTTCCAGCGTCGAGCGGGGACCGTAAGTCCCTCTTCGGTCACGGTGCAAGCGGAGGTGACGGACCTCAACCAGCAGACGGTCGCCCGGATGGTCCAATTCGAGCGGCATGCCTCGGATTTTTATCTGGGATTCCGGTGGAAGGACGGCGAGGAGGACATCCTTTCCACCAATCAACCGTTGAAATTCGAGTTGGTGGCCACCCACTGGGATGGAAGTCCAGTGAACGAGCCGCGCGCTGTATCGGTTCAACTTCAACGTGTCGAATGGAAAACCCTTCGTGTGGTCGGTGCCGGTCGAACCATTGACTACCGGTCCGAGCATGAGCTTCATGAGGTGGCAAGCCAAACGGTCCAAACGCAGCCAGTTCACTCTATCGGTAATCGCTGGGTGGTGGCGGAAACTTCCATCACTCCTCCGCTTCAATTTCCTCCGTTGACCGAACCCGGCGCTTATTTGGCCACCTTTCATTGCGAAGACGATGGGAATCATCCGGTCGAAACGCGGGTTTCGTTCTATGTCTTCGGCGACGGCCGGGTGGCCTGGAATGAACAGAACGGTTCCCGGCTGACGTTGATTCCGGACAAACCGTCGTATCATCCCGGGGAGACGGCCCGGCTCTTGATCGAGGCACCGTTTGACGGAACCGTTTGGGTAACCACGGAGCGGGAAAATGTGCGCAGCTCCTTTTCCTTGGAGACGACCGGCAACGCACCGTCCATTGAAATCCCCATCGGCCTCCACGATGCCCCAAATGTGGTGGTTTCGGTCACCTTGCTCCGGGGCCATGGGAAAAGCCCCCGGGAGTTCCCCATGCCCGAATGGAGGGTTGGGTATGTTTCATTACCGGTCGTTGACCCATTGTCCCGACTGGTCTTGGAGGTGGTACCCGACCGTGATCGCCACGCCCCGGGCGATCCGGTGACCGTCACCGCGATCGTTCACGATGCTCAGGGACTTCCGGTTGCAGGTGCCGATCTCACACTTTATGCGGTGGATGAGTCGTTCCTGATGATGACCGGTACCGGTCTCCCGGATGCGACGGCGTGCTTTGAACGGCCCCGGGCCTGTGGTGTGGAGACAGGACTTTCCCTTCCGGACCTGATCTCAGAGAATTCCGAATTGCGGAGCTTCGTCAACAAAGGGGCAGCGGGCGGTGGCGGTGGACGCTGGAACAAGACCCGGCGTGACTTTCTGCCATGTCCCTATTGGAATGGACATCTGGTCACTGATTCCGATGGGAAGGTGCAGGTGACTTTCAAAGCACCGGACAGTTTGACCCGGTTTCGGGTGGTGGCGGTGGCGACCCACGGTCCTGACCGGTTTGGAAGTGGTGGCGGCTCATTTGAGGTTCAAAAAGAACTGATGATCGAACCGTCGTTGCCCTCGGTGGTCCACGTGGGCGACCGCCTGTTGGCTCGTGGCATGGTGATCAACCGGACGTCGGAGGAGCTTCAGCTGCGGGCGTCCGTTCGTCCCGGAACCAAGGGACTGGCCTCCATCCCCTTGGCGACAACAAACTCCTTCACCCTGGCTGCGGGTGCTTCTGCGCCCGTGGAATTCCCAGTTGAATTCAACACGGTGGGAACCGATCAATGGCTTTGGTCGGTGGAGGCTCAGGGTGCCACAATCCGACGCGATTCGGTGGAAAGTGGGGTGACCATTCTCGATGCCGGAACGGAGCTTCGGGATGTCCAAAACCTGCGGTTGACCAATAGGCCCACCAATATTTTTTCGTTGTTGAGTCCGGAGGTCGTGGAAGGCTCGGGAACCGTCCGGGTCTGGATTTCCGCCTCACCGCTCGCGTTTCTGGCCGAGGGTGCTGGGCAGCTCCTGCATTACCCGTACGGTTGCGTGGAGCAGACCGGTTCCAGCCTGATGCCGTGGCTCGCGCTCCGCGATCTTCCCAGTCTTCGCCCGGAGGAATTCCGCGACCCTACGAACGTCGTGGTGGTCTTAACAGCGGGGGTCCAACGATTGCTTTCGATGCAGACACCGTCTGGTGGACTCGGCTATTGGCCGGGAGATCGGGAACCCCAGGCCTGGGGCAGCGCCTATGGTGCGTTGATTCTGGCGTTGGCCTCGGATGCCGGAATTCCCGTTCCTGTGGCAGCTCAGAAGCGACTCAACGACTGGCTGGGGTCCCAGTGGCGCAAATCCACGGCCACTAATTCGCTGGATTGGTCGGAGCGTTGTCTGATCGCCTGCGCCCTGGCATTTGCCCGACAGCCGGACCCGTCTTTGAATCAAAACCTGGTGGAAAATGCCGCGCAACTGACCGCTGAAGATCGGGCTCTGGCGGCTCTGGCGATGGTCCACTCCGGCGGGAACACCGATCAGGCGATCCCGCTGTTGACGATTCCCCCACGTAAAAATCCAGGCCACGGCTGGTTTGGAAATGAATCAAGCAGCTTGGCGATTCAACTTCTCGGCTGGCTCAGCGCGTCCAACGCCGCACCGCAGGTTCAACTTCTCGCTGACCAATTGCTGGCCAGCCAGCGACGGGGTCACTGGCAAACCACCCAGGGGAATGCCTGGGCCTTGTGGGCACTGAGTGAGTACAGCCGGCGGCCCGGGGGACAGTCGACGGTGCGCGGCGACTGGCAGCTTGCGGGAAAGTCGGACCATTTTGAGACCACCGCCATTAACACTGTGGTGGAAATTACGGGCGAATTCAGCCCGAAAACGCTCGCCGAAGGTCTGATGCTTCAACAACAGGAAGGACCACCGGCGTTCGTCGAAATCAGTGCGACCGGGCATCGGGTGCGTCGATTCGTGGCAACCAATGCCCCCATTGATCACGGATTTTCGATACGTCGAACCTACGCCCGACTTGACGATGAGAATCGTCTGCAATCGTTGCAGGGACTCCGGGTCGGAGACCGTGTGCTGGTGACCTTGACGGTGACCTCGCCCGACCCGGCGGCATGGATTGCGATTGAAGACCCGTTGCCTGCGGTCTTTGAATCGGTTCAGGGAGTGTTTAAGACCCAACAAACAACCGGGTCAGCCCATCGGAACAACTGGTTTTTTGATTTCCAGGAGTTTCGGCGGGACCGCACCTGGTTCTTTAGGAATGACCTGGAGGATGGTCGTCACACGATACAATACCTGGCTCGTGTCCGATGCGCAGGGACGGCGGTGGCCGCACCGGCAAAGATCGAGGCGATGTACGAACCCGAACGCTATGGACTATCCGGTGGAGAAACCATCGTGGTCATTCAAAAGGACTGAGCATGGTCGCGGCCGGAAAAAGATGCCGTTGGAAAAAGGTCGGGGTGGCCGTTGGCACCGGTGTGTTCCTGTGCTTCTTGGCCTGGACTGGCCTCAGCCTGGTACCGTTACCGGTCGAACTCTTCCAACCCCTGCCGATTAGTTCCGAGTTCACGGATCGAAACGGGCTCTCCCTTCGGACCCTGGCCACTCCATCCGGCCAGGTGGCGCGATTCGATACCGAGGCCGGGCTACCGGAGATCGTCGAAGAGGCCACGCTCGCTGCTGAGGATGCTCGGTATTGGAACCATTCCGGAGTGGACCCATTTGCCACCCTGAGAGCCTTGGGTCAACTGGCACGGAATCGGCGCATCATCAGCGGTGCCTCCACCATCACCCAGCAACTCATCAAACTGGCCCATCCGCGCCGACGAACCTGGAGCACCAAACTCATCGAGGCCGCACAGGCCGTCCGCTTGGAGCGTGAGTGGAACAAGGACCGGATTTTGCACGAGTACCTGTGTCGATTGGATTACGGAAATCGGTGCTCAGGACTCCGCGAAGCGGCACGGCATTATCTGGGCAAGGTACCAGAAAATCTGGACCTCGCGGAGTCGGCCTTTCTTGCGGGGCTGCCTCAAGCCCCTTCCCGGCTCAATCCCCGTCTTCATTTCGATCGGGCCAAGGTCCGCCAGGAATGGGTGCTGGGGCGCATGGAACGGCTGGGTTGGATTTCCACTTCGGAACGGACCCGAGCCTGCGCGGAGCCGATTCGGCTGGTACCGGGAGTCCGGGACTTCGTTGCCCCCCATTTTGTCGACTGGATCGAGCCGCAGGAGCAGGTAAGACAACAGCGAGGTCCGGTCCCCACGACACTCGACCTTCGCTTACAGAAACCGTGTGAACAAATTCTGCGCGACCATCTGGCTCCATTGCGGGAACGGCAGGTGGGTAACGGAGCGGTCGTTGTGATTGATAACCGGACCGATGAGCTCTTGGTCATGGTCGGAGGAACTGACTGGCTGGAACCGATGCACGGTCAGGTCAATGCCGCGCTGGCCCGCCGTTCCCCGGGGTCGGCCCTCAAACCGTTCACCTACCTTCTGGCACTGGAGGCGGGTGCCACTGCCGCCGACGTGATTCCCGATGTTCCCACCGAATTCCCGACGCCCACCGGACTCTTTCGTCCGTTGAATTATGACCACCACTGCCGTGGTCCCATGCGCCTACGGCTGGCCCTGGCCAATTCTCTGAACATCCCGGCGGTACGAGCGCTGAAGAAATGGAGCAGTCCGCGGGCCTTGCGACAACGCCTCTTAATGTGCGGTATCACCACGCTGGACCGCGCCGATGACGATTATGGGCTGGGGTTGACCCTGGGCAACGTCGAAGTGCGATTGCTCGAACTGGCCAACGCCTACGCCGCACTGGCCCGCTTGGGCGAATGGCATCCCCTCAAAGCGATTCGAGGGGAGACGGCGAAGGAGACAGCCCACCGTGTGGCGGAACCCGAAGCCTGCTGGCTGATTGCCGACATTCTGTCCGACGCCGATGCGCGTTCGATGGCCTTCGGCTATGACTCCCCGTTGCGCTTTGATTTTCCGGTGGCGTGCAAGACAGGCACGAGCAGCGATTTTCGGGACAATTGGGCCATCGGTTTCACCCCCGAGTTCACGGTGGGGGTCTGGGTCGGCAACCTCGATGGGCATCCCATGTCAGCGGTCTCCGGAATCACCGGTGCCGGTCCAGTGTTGCATGAGGTCATGACCCTCCTGCATGAACAACGAGGCACAAGCTGGTATGCCATCCCAGCCGGAGCGCAACGTCGGTGGATCGATCCGAACACCGGGCATGAAGCAGCGGAAGGACCGTCCGGCGTTCAGGAATGGTTCATCGCAGGTCACCTGCCCTCTCCGGCCCGAGACAACGACCGCGATGGCGGGGGACGGGTCGTGCTGGATGCCGAATACGCCGACTGGTTGAACGGGCCGGATGGGCCGCGAAACGGTGCCTTTGTGGTTCAGAAGGCGAGTGTGGACACCCCGCTTCGCATTTTAAATCCGCTGCCGGGAACGATTTACCTTCTCGATGAAGACCAACCTGCGTCCCGGCAGCGGTTGCGACTGAAGGCCAGCCGTGATTGTCAATGGGAAGCGGAGGGGCTTCACGTGGTGCCGGCGGTGGAGGGTGCGGAATTGGAACTGGCCGTGGGTCGACATCGCATCATCGCCGAGGATACTGAGGGACGGCGGGCGGAAACGTGGATCGAAATCCGGCGGATGTGATCAGCCCTCTCGGGCGGTGTCCGGGGGGATTTATTTTCGCCGGTCGAGGTAAGGAAAGTACTGCTATGGATAATGACCCTGGACCGTCCGGACGGAGGGATCGGATTCGTCTAACGGGGTAATGTAAGGGCTGTTAGCCCAGAGTTCCGGGCAGGTAGAACGGACGTCGGTCTGGAATTGGTTTGGATAACATCTATGCAGGTCTCGCAGGGCGACTGTCAGCATGAGCACGTCGCCAGGTAATTGATGGTTTCTGAATATGACACCATGCTCAATTGATGCCTTCTCATTTTTTGCATGGCTTGCATCAGGGCTTTTCCTGCTTTCCTGTGGAAGGTTGGGCGTGTTGGTGTCAGCGGTCAACAGGTTTTGAGTGGAATGGTTGAGGACGAGCGGGCTGCCGAGCACCGGTTTCAGCGCCCCGCCGCGCAGGTGGAGCGCATGCACTGCGGAACGGGCTCGGATGACCCAAATGCGAACTAAAACAGCATTGGCCCGCGTGCCATCGCGCATGGCAATGGATTGCAGTACCTATCAATCAAGAATAATCCTGGGATCGAGTGTTGAACCACTCGCTGGCTTCACCTTGTTTCCAGACAGATCGATATTGACCATAGACTCAGGCAGTTGAAGCGGGCCCACGTTCGTGAGTTTATTTTTGTGAAGTTAAATATATTGCAATTGAAACCATTTTCGCCAGTCCGATGGTATTTCTGAAATCTCGTTTCCGTGAAGGTATAACACTTCTAGTTGTGAGTAGGAGTCCATGCCCTTTGGAAGACCCTGTAATTTATCGCCGGCCAAGTTAAGAACACGAATTGTGGCAGGCAGGATGGGAGCGTAATCATCAGCGAATCTGCATGATAATGCGACAAAATTGCGAATATGCGTCTCCTTAATATCATTTGGAGCCCGGAACGGTCTGGCGCCATATATGGCAAGGGAGTCAAGATTTGTGAGTTGTGTTAAACCGTCCGGCATGCGCAATTCTTGAAACCGAACCCTTAGCTCTCTTAGACTTCCAATTTTGTAAACATTTTCACTTAACGAAACGGCGCTTTTCGCGAACAGTGAAAGGCTAATGAGTTGGCAGTTGTTTGTTAACAGTGCTATTTCATTTGGGATTGCCTTTACATTCGGACAAGTTAGTAGCAGATATTTGAGGTTTGTAAATGATGATAGCTGGCGGAACAGGACTTCTTCGAGTGTTTCGGATTGGCTGGTAAGATGCAGGAATTGTATCAGTTCCGGCTTCTTGAAACTGGCGCCCACCAATGCTCCCTCCTTCGGTAGATCTAACCGGGCTCCTACAAAACTTGATGGCGATTTGTTTAAATCGCCGAGGTTTGCTGTGATGTTTTTAGAGTTTTCAACTTCAAACGGCACAACCACTGACAAATCCAGTGGCTCAAAGGCAAACGCAGCAAAATTGAAGACCACCAGTAATAGCGCCAGAATGCATTTGGTTTTCATTTTTATCGCAGCAGCTTTGTGCAAGAATCCTGTCCCGAAAATCCGTTTTGCAGAGTCAAAGCCAAGGAATCGCGGTCCTCTTCCCAATTCAAGTCAGTTGCTCTCAGAAACGGCGGGGCGGGAACGACTCCCGATAGAGGTCGGTTGCTTCCCGCAAGTTCAATAGCGCTTCTTCCTCGGTATACCCCTGGCTCGCAGTGCCCAGTTCTGGACACTCAGCCACAAGTAAATTGGTTTCGGAATCCGGATAAATGATAGCTGTCAAAACCACAATCCCAATCTACCTGATATTGCTCGGGACAGCAATCCCGTACCGCCTTTCCGTTGTAGGCACCCCTTTGCCAGAAACGTTCCAGTGAAAAACAGACTTCTGTCAACAGCAGGACTGCAAAAGGTGAACGGGTACGCTAACGGAGCTTTCTAATTGTGCTAACCTTTGGGCGCAAGAACAGTGCCTGAGGACGGGGTCCTGCGGACCGCCAATCGGGTTCGCCCGGCGGAATGAGCGTGATTTGGACTGCCGCCGGTTCGGCAGAAGCCTCGCTACCGGGGTGCGTTTAGACCGGGAGAGGTGTCGATCCCCGCAATGATTGGGGACTTGCAGGAGCGCGTCCCTCCGGACGCAAGTCCCTCCGAAGGAGGGACATCCAACGGAGGGA
>CAITXU010000162.1 GCA_903896505.1 uncultured Verrucomicrobiota bacterium
AATTGGTTCAGCGCAACGCCATGGCCACCTGGGCCACGCGCCATGCGGGTCGCGAGGATGCTGATTTCCTCAATCAACTCTCGTCCGATCCAGAGGTCGCCCGTCATTTTTCACCGGGCGAACTGAACTCCCTCTGCTCCCTCGAGTTTCATTTCAAAGAAGTGGACCATCGTTTTCGTGAGTTGGGATTGATGTCCTAGTGACAATCTGGTCCACTGGCGGGAATGAGTGGGTCCGGCGGGGCCCCTTGTTCACACGTTGTTCACAGTCGATGCGTTGACGAACACGCAAAGGTCGACTAGAGACACGGGGGTTTTTTCGCCGATCTTGACCATGAGCTTCGCCTTGAATCAGCAGGTTCTTGTCCTGAACCGCCTTTGGCAGGCAGTCAACGTCTGTTCTGTCAGACGAGCGCTGACGCTTCTCTTCGAACAGCACGCCGAAGTGGTGGATGGAGACGGGCAGGGGGATTTCAAGACCTATGACTTCCGGCAGTGGCGTCATTTCTCCCAAAACTCCCGTCACGACGACGAAACCATAGGGACCATCGCCTTCAAGCTGCGAATTCCCAGGGTGATCCGTTTGATGGTTTTTGACCGACTCCCCAAAAAAGAGGTCAAGTTCACCCGTCACAATATTTTCGAGCGCGACAAAAACACCTGCCAATACTGCGGAGGAGTGTTCGACCGGAAGGACCTGAACCTCGACCACGTGATTCCCCGGGATCGGGGAGGTCCGACCACTTGGGAGAACATCGTCTGCTCTTGTATCCCCTGCAACACCCGCAAGGCCAATCGGACCCCGGCGGAAGCGGGCATGCGTCTGGTCCGCAAGCCCAAACGGCCCAAGTGGCGTCCGTTCATCCAGGTTAATTTCGGGGCACCCGTCCACGATTCGTGGAAACATTTCCTCGATTTGGCCTATTGGAACGTCGAACTCGGCGAAGAGATTCGATAATGTATCGAATTCCCTCGAGGATGGGGCTTTCGGCGGCCTCTGTCATTGCGCTGCTGATCGGTGGAGGTTGTTCAAGTCCCTCCCCAACGAAGCCCGCAACCGTTTCACCGGCTGGCACACCCAAGGGGACCAATACCATTCCTGCGATTCGTCCCTTGGGGGGCACCATCGGGCGGGTTATTCAGGTGAATGTCCCGCTGCGATTTGTAGTGCTCGATTTTTCTCTCAATCCGTTGCCCAGCTTTGGTCAACGCCTTGAGTTGGTCCGAAATGGCGAGGTGACCGGTTTGGTGAAAGTCTCCAGTTTCTATCGCGGAACCTCAGTGGCGGCGGATTTGGTGGAGGGAAACGCCGCCGTGGACGATTCGGTCAGGAGCAAGTGAGGGGGTGGGGCATTTGATCCCCAAGATCATCATGTCACGCCAAGTGGTTGGGCCTGTCTTCGTCATAAACTGGACAATCCGGTGCCAAAGTGGCACCCTTTTTGAATTGAATTGATCGTCGAGGGGCCTCGAACCCGAATCACCGCCCGCGTGTCGGATAGTGTCCGCACGACCTTGGAACAGGCGGCTGAGCTTTCGGGTGCGACCGTCAATCAGTTCGTCGTGCAAACGGCGTATCTGGAGGCGCAAAGACTTATCGAGCGTGAAACCCTCATCCGGCTTTCGCAGAAGGACGCACAGAAGGTCTTGGCCCTGCTGGACCATCCTCCCAACCCCAACAAGCGCCTGAAACAAGCCGTCCAGGCAAACCGGGAAACGGTTCGTGCGTAAAATCGAGGCACTGTCTCAAAGTCGGCACCCGCGTAGTAATTTTTCACCCGCGCCAGCAAGCTGTCCGGCATTCCGCTGAGGACCTGCGAGAGCCGGTAATGGTCGTCCACTCCGATACTAACTTGCTTCTGCAGAGAACCGTTTGCGCCCAAGATTGCGATGTCGAGACTCATATGCGGTCCTAAAGTTGGCTACGGTGCGCCAGGGAACATCGTGACTAGGTTCCCGTTCGGTCAGCACACCACACGTGGTCAGGTCCCGTAATGGGCCTTTTGTTCGGCAAATAGGGGTAAACCTCGTTCATCGGCTCAGGCTGATTCGTTCTTTGCCCGGGGTTGTTTGCCTCCTTCCCCATCACCCATATCAGTCGGTGAATCCGCTTTTGGTCGACCGGCCAACCTTCGCGCAGGAGCAGAGCGGTCAACCGTGGGCGTCCATACTCCGGGTTATCAAGGTTCACTCCTCTCTTTTTACCCCCGCCAAGACCTCGACTCAATTAACTTAACCATGGGTCCGAATTTTGGGGACAAGCTCTGATTTCTGGGGCTAATCAACTGAAATTGGACCTACCATTTTACCTCTTTTGCCTACCGTTTGGTGTCCATTTTGGTGTCCGTTCCCCGAAGCCGAAGTCGCCCTGAATGACCAGAGCAATTCTCTCGCTTGCATGGAACTCAAAGGGGAACGGGATGCCACAGGAAAGCTGGAAGGCGGTGGATAGCCGCCGCCTTGCTGGATGCCGGTAAAGTTGGCGGGCAGGAGCTTACCCAGATAGGCCGACGCCCGGCTCGTCTCCCACTGGAAGATCACATCACCGCTTGGTCGGGAAGCGGTCCACAGCCAGCCCGTCCCGGTTTTACCTCCGCCCGGATCGAGATAATCCACCGGGGTCTCGTCCACCTGGACATAACCGCTGGCCAGCACTCCGCCTCGCTGACCCCGCTCCGCTCAAACGCGTCCAAAATATCCTCCCGATTTGCCACCGGCGTCCGAACCCACTCCAGCTGGTCCAACTTCAGCGGCTCCGCCCCTCCCGTCGTAGATGTCATAGCCGTAATCTACGACGTTTATGACCAGCCGACTACCGGCGCTCCGCGTGACGCTTACGATAATGCAGACATTGCGACCTCTTCTCTAGTTTGCTTCAGTGTCCTTTGGACCGTAACTGGTCCAAGTTACCTGCAGGGAATTGTCACTTGGAAGGTTTGCTGCAATTTTCGCAAAACATGTTTCGCAAAGCACTTCGTCTTTTTGGACACCGTATAATATTAGAGTGTTATAGATTGCCCTGACATTTACAAGACAATTCTGACATTTAATGAGTGCGTCCATATCGTGAACCATGTAAGCAAAAGTTTCTTAAGATTTTTTAGTGTAAAATTGGAGAGCTTAGGATGAGCGGTCAAGAGGTTTTGAGACGTATGGATTGGGGCGAGCGGGTTGGTGTAGAATCACTGGGTCCGCAGGGCGGCGGGAGCTAGGGCTCAGCAGCCCGTCGCACTGCTCGGTTAGCTGGCAGTTGACGCGATGGAAAAAAAGCGGTTGTGTCCAGTAAGGAACACCCTGGCGTGGGGGATCATAGTCACGAAAATCGTGGGCGTAACTGAGGAGGGCGAGGTTTAGCTGGCGGAGATTTGACTGGCAGCGGGCGCTATTGGCCTGAGATTTGGCCCTGGAAAGGCCTGGGAGGAGCAATGCCACAAGGATTGCTATGATCGCGACGACCACCAACAGCTCAACCAGAGTGAAGGCGATGCGATGGCGGGTCTGTGGAACATGAAGTTTCATGAGCCGTGGCTATGACAAAGTACGCAGGGGGCTCGGATATCCTGACAACCGATTTTGGCAATATCGAAAACGGGCAGATTCTTGGAGCGGGTAACCCGGCAGTGACGTTCTTCCTCACCTTGCTGGGGTGGGGCTCCAGTCTGGTTGAAAATTCCATGGTGGATTTTGGACCTGCGCTCCTGGGCTATGTCGTGAGTGTCGGACTCGCCGAGGAAAGTTCGAAAGCCGCCATCGGGTCGGCGTCCCAGACGTCAATTCCTCAGGCCGTCGGTTCGAAACGAATGACGTCCTGAAATCTATTGAGATCCTTGTCGAACGACACAGCAGGAATCTTCCTACTGGCAGCCTCCGCAGCCACCAACGCGTCTGGAAAATCGACAGGGTGAGTTCGGTAACGCAGGAGAGCATCGGTCAACGTTGTGGAATTCTGAACGGTGATGAACGGGTTTTGGACAAAATCCAGGAGTGCATCGGCGATCTGCTCTCGGCTTCTCCGGTAAACCTTCTCCATCACAAAGGTCACTTCCGCCACGATTGTGTCCTGCAGGAACAGGTTCATATCCTGGGCCTCGGCCTTGTTAAAAAAGGCCGTGGCCGCCGGGCTCTGTTTGGGGTCGTCGTGGAGGAAGAAGCGCAGCAGCACATTGGCGTCCAAAACCCCGGCCATCATATTTTCCGGTGTTTCCCAGTGTAATGCTCAACGCGGGCTCGTTCAATGGCGGCTTTTTCCTCCTCACGGCTTAAGGCCGAAGTTTCTTCGGATTTGAGGCATCCGGCCAGCTCGTTGATGCTGCGCACCGGTTTGGCGGTCAGGACACCACCCACGACTTCCCAGCGAAGCCGCTGTCCGATTTCGAGCGATGGCACCTCCTTTCGAATTTCTTCCGGGATGGTGACCTGCCACTTGGATGTGATAACGACTGACGTCATGGCGCTAAGCATACCATAGTCAGAGCGTCTTACGCAACAGTCGGCGTAAGACCTTCACATCGTAGAGCCGCATCATTTCCTTTATCGTTAACTATTGACAAGCCTCCCGCAACTGTGGATTGCTAAATTGCTAAAAATCCGTCGAGACGAAACATGAATCCCGAAATGCCGAAGCAGCCTCTCGTCGATTGCCGAAACCATTGCTGCTGCACCGGAATCCCCGACCGGCAGGCAATTACGGGGCTTCCTCTGGTCCATTTACAACGAGCATCACCCGCTCAACCTGTATTCCGCAAAAGCCGACCTCTACGGGCAGCAGCGAAAACGAATCTTGGAAGTATTGGCCGGATGGATGGACGGCTACGTCTCCGAAGACGCCCTCACGACAACCGCCGAGGGTGGAAGCCCGGCGACTCCCGGCGAGCAGCCGAAGGCTTTGATTACCTCCCGTCGAACGAACTGGAACTATTTTTATCTGCGAAAATCGGTGATGATACCCGCAATGATTTGGGACTTGTCCCGCAATGGCGGGACGCGTCCCCCCGTTGGATGTCCCTCCTTCGGAGGGACCTGCGTCCGGAGGGACGTGCTCCTGCAAGTCCCCAGATCGATTTTAGCCACCTTCGTTTGGGTGCCGCCTCGACCGTTCGTACTCCGGCTAAAACATCGAAACCGAACCTCCATTTTGGTGATGGAGGCTTCATTAAATTCCATGAGCTCCGGATTTGAGGGAGCTATGAGCCCACGGCATCCCACAAGCAAGATTTCCATTGCCCCCTTTGACGCTTCGGAGTTCCCATTCCCAATCACCATGAAACGTTCCATGCTTTATGCCGCCGGTTTGATCGCGGCCGTCGGTACGCTGAGTTCAGCACTGGCTGTCGGCACCGGTGCCAGCTTCAAGGGGCCCATCGGCCTTCAATTGTACAGCCTTCGAGGCATCTTCACCAAAAGCCTTCCCCAGGGGATTGAGCAGGCCGCCAAGTTTGGCATCCATGATGTCGAATTGGCCGGACTCTACAACCAGACCCCTGAAAAACTGCGAGCCATGTTGGTGGCCGCCGGTCTGAATCCGGTCAGCGGACACGTCTCCTATCAACGTCTGACTCAGGAAACCGAGGCGGTGGCCGCTGAAGCCAAGGCGTTGGGGCTGAAATATGTCGGCACTGCCTGGATTCCGCACAAAGGTTCCTTCGATGCCGCTCAGGCTCACGCCGCCGCCGCCGCGCTGAACAAGGCGGGTGAAATTCTCGCCAAGTTGGGCATTCGATGCTTCGACCACTGTCACGGCTACGAATTCGAACCCGGTGCCGCTGGTCCTGGCACCCTGGCCATGGAAATTCTACTGAAGGAGACCAATCCGAAGTTTGTCACCTTCCAGATGGATATTCTCTGGATCACCTATCCGGGCCAGGACCCTGCTGAATGGTTGCTCAAATACCCTGGGCGCTGGGAGCTCCTTCACCTCAAGGACCTCAAGAAGGGGGTCGAGACGGGCAAGCACAATGGCGGCACCGACCCGAACAACGACGTCCCATTGGGCACCGGTCAGATGAACTGGCCGAAGATTCTCAAGGCAGCCAAGACCTCGGGGGTGAAGTATTATTTCATCGAGGATGAATCGGCCAGCTCGGTCGAGCAAATCCCCCAGACACTGAAGTTCCTCGAGCAGGTCAGCTTCTAACGGCTCCCCAGGCTGCGCAGGAAGTCCCGCGTCCGGTCCAGACGCGGGGCATTGAAAAATGCCCCCGGCGGGCCGGACTCAGCGATCCTCCCGCCGTCGAAGAAGACGACTTCGTCGGCGGCCATTCGCGCCAGTTCCATTTCGTGGGTGACGATCATCATGGTCATCCCCTCATCGCTGAGGGCGCGAATGACTCGAAGGACTTCCTCCCTCATCTCAGGGTCCAGGGCACTGGTTGGTTCGTCCATGAGCAAGAGGGCGGGCTTCGTCGCCAGTGCTCGGGCAATGGCGACACGCTGTTGCTGTCCGCCCGATAGGGCTGAGGGATAAAAATCGCTGCGGTTTTCAAGGCCCACCTTCTTCAGTAGTTGGATGGCCTCGGACTCCACCTCCGCCCTGGGTCGGTGCTGTACGAGCAGCGGTGCTTCGAGAATATTCTCCAACACCGTCAGGTGGGGAAACAGGTTGAACGATTGGAAAACCATACCGGTGCGGGAACGGGCCCGCTGACGGCGCGCCTCATCCAAACGCGGGGATTCCCCCCGCTCGGAGGTTACTTTTTCGCCTTCGAGATGGATGGTGCCGCCGTCCGGGGTTTCCAACCGGTTGATGCAACGCAGGAAGGTGCTTTTCCCACAACCGCTGGGACCGATGAGTGCCGTAACCGTTCCCACGGCCTGGGTCAGGTCGACGCCCTTCAGGACCGACGTGGAGCCGAAGCTCTTGGTCAACTGGCTAACCGCGATCATGGTTCAACTTTCTCTCCAACCGTTGCATGGCGAGGGATGCCGCATAGCTCATCCCAAAGTAGAGGGCCGCTGTCATCAGCCCCAGCCCGAGATAATCACCGGTGTCGTTGGCCCGGATTTGATATTCCTTGGTCAATTCAACAATTGCGATCACCGAGACGATGGAGGAATCCTTGAACATCGCGATCAAATCGTTGCTCATCGGAGGCAGCACCAGTCGAAAGGCCTGAGGCAGGATGATGCGGCGGATGGTGAGCCACCGGCTCATGCCCAACGCCGCTGCTGCTTCCCATTGGCCTCGAGGAATGGCCCCAAATCCAGCCCGATAATTTTCCGCCTCGCTGGCGGCGTAGTTCAGGCCCAGCGCCAGTATCGCTGCCACATACTCGCTGAGCCGCAACCCCAATTGTTGCGCCAGACCGTAGTAGATAAAGTAGAGCTGAATGAGCAAGGGGGTTCCCCGCATGACTTCCGTGTAGGCGATGGCCAGCCAGCGCAGCGGACGCGGGCCATGCAGTCGTGCCATGACCACGCCAAGGCCCACTGCGACGGCCACCGACATGCCCGCCACCGTCAACCCGACGGTCGTTAGCGATGCCCGCAGCAGGAGTGGAAGGTACCGACCAATTTCAGTCCAGACGGTCAGCGGCGCGGCTTTGGTGACCTCCTCTTCCTTGAATGTTCGGAGGGCCTCCTGCTCGGGTCCCCACAGCTCATAGTGTCGATGAATCTTCTCCAGAGTGCCGTCGGCCAGCAGTTCTACCAATGCTTTGTCGATGGCTTGACGCAAGCCGACTTCTCCCAAAGGAATCCCGATGGCGTAATATCCTGGGGCAAATCCATCTCCAGCAAGGCGAAGTTCCGGATCGGGCTTGGCAAAATGAATGGCCACCGGGGAATCCACCAGCACGGCGGCCAGTCGTCCGACCTTCAGATCGCGAAAGGTCTCAGCATTGCCTTGGTAAATTCGCGTGGTGATTTCCGGATGCGCTTGCAGCACCCGCAATGAGACGGAGCCCGAAAGCACTCCAATGCTGCCACCGGCCAGGTCCTTCAGACCTTGCACGTTGGTCCGCGACGCCAGCACAACCAACTGTTGACTGTAAACGAGGTAGGGTCGCGACAACTCGACTCGTCCGGCATTTTCCGGCGTTCGCTCCAGACCATTGAGAATGATGTCGAACGACTGCTGTTTGAGTGCCGGGACCAGCATGTCCCAGTTTTCCTGGACCATTTCCGCGTGGACACCCAGCCGGGCGGCAAGCGCATCGGCAAGCTCCGCCTCAAATCCGGTCAATTTGTCCGGGGCCGACGGCTCATGAAAGACATAGGGAGCGCCGCCCTCGGCATCCGCCCCCCAGCGCAAGGCTCCGCGTTGGCGCACTTTTCCGAGCGCATCCCCGTGGGCTGCCTCAGGCCAGCCCATCAGAATCAACGCTGCGACAACCGCTCGCAGCCAGAAAAAAGAATTGGTCACGTTGCTTGAAAACGACAGGTCCCTTGCTGCGACAAGTTGGTTTCGGGTACAATAAAAATTTTCATCCGGAGAGGATTATTTTTTGCAGCGGGACGTCCGGCGTGAAAACAAACCCAAAAGAGTGGCAGCGGCTTCCAGCCGCTCTCAGGACTGAAGCTTTGCGAATGTAATCCAGCCTTCCCATCGCAAGGTGAAAGTGGCAGCGGCTTCCAGCCGCTCTCAGGACTGAAGCCTTGCGAATGTAACTCAGCCAGCCCAAACCGAGCAAAGCGGCGGGACGCCGCTGCCACACTGTTGCGCAAGCAGCGGCTTCCAGCCGCTTTCTGGCTCGGTCATCCCAAGGATACCACGCACTTTTCTCGCGCTATGAGCAAAATGGTCCAATTCTGGTGGGACCGGAATTGTATGCCTGACTGAATTCCACCGGAAACCTTGCCTCGCATGCCCGTTTAACGGCAGCGTTTTGCCGTGATGTCCTTCAGCCCATTCTTCCGGCTCTCGCTGGTCGGTGTTATCATCGGGTCGGTCCTCCGTTTTGACGTCGCCGCCGAATCGCCCCACCCGATCACCTTCAGTGACCTTTCGGCCAGTCGTCGGGTCTCCGAACCCCGGCTTTCCCCCGATGGCCGTTCTCTCGCGTACGTCATTGGCGAGGTCGATTTGGCGGAGAATCGCACCGACAGCGATATCTGGATTGTTCCCTCGGTGGGCGGGACCCCACGCCGCCTGACTGCCAGCCCCAAACAGGACCGCCATCCGACCTGGTCGCTGGACGGAAAGTGGATTGCCTTCGAGTCCAATCGCGATGGGGACTACCAGATTTACGTGATCTCGACCTCCGGCGGCGAAGCCCGGCGATTGACCCATCTCTCCACGGGTGCCAATCAGCCGGTTTGGTCTCCGGACGGCCACCACATTGCCTTCATTTCCGCGGTGTTTCCGGAATTCTCCGAGCGTCCCTTTGCCGAATCCGATGCCGCCAACAAGGAACGGCTCGAATCGCAGGAAAAGAGCAAGGTCAAGGCCCGGGTGTACACCCAGTTGCTCCTGCGTCACTGGGACTCCTGGAATGACGGACGCCGACAGCATCTCTTTGTGATCGACATGGATCAGGAACAGGTGGTCGGTTCCCCGCGAGACCTCACCCCGGGACCGTGGGATGCCGTGCCCAATTCCACCACCTTTTCGGCGGGCGACGAATTCGCCTTTTCCCCGGATGGCCAGCAACTTGCCTACACGCGCACTCCCGAAATCACGCGAGAAGAGGCCTGGGACACCAATCATGATCTTTGGGTGGTGCCCGTGGCCGGTGGCACGCCCCGGGCGCTGACGACCAATCCGGCTGCGGATGGATGCCCCCGCTTCTCTCCCGATGGCAAATGGCTCGCCTATCGGGCGCAGAGTCGTCGGGGATTTGAGGCGGACCGCTGGCAGTTGATGCTTTTGGACCGGTCGACCGGAAAATCCGTCAGTCTGACGGCGGGCTGGGATGTTTCGGTCGAGGACCTGATCTGGAGCACCGACAGCCAGTCGCTGGTGGTGACCGCTGAGGACCGTGGGACCAAGATTTTTTGGAGCCTGCCGTTGTCGGGTGGAACAGGCCACCCGTTGTTCGTAGGTGGAGCGGCGTCCGATGCCTCCATGTCCCTGGACCGTCAATGGGTCTACGGTGTCCGTTCTGGATTCGACCACCCGGCCGAAGTCGTCCGGGTGGCCGCGGAAGGAGGCCAGCCTCAAACCCTGGCCGAAGCCAATGCGGCGTGGCGGACCAACCTGACGCTTCCGGTGCCCAAATCGGTCACGGTTTCAGGCGCGGGTGGCACGCCGGTCCAGATGTGGGTCCTGCGTCCGCCGCAATGGCGGGAGGGCGTCAAATATCCCCTTGTTTTTTGGGTGCACGGCGGGCCGCAATCGGCCTTTCTGGATTCGTGGTCCCATCGGTGGAATGCCCAACTCTGGGCGGCGCAGGGATACATCGTGGCCATGCCCAATCCGCGGGGCAGCACCGGCTTTGGCCAAAAGTTCACCGACGAGATTTCCCGGGATTGGGGCGGCAAGGTCTTTGAGGACTTGATGGCCTGTTTGGGATGGCTTGAGAACCAGCCCGACGTGGACCGCACCCGTATGGCGGCCGCAGGGGCTTCCTATGGCGGCTACATGATGAATTGGTTTCAGGGTCACACCGACAAATTCAAGACGTTGGTGACTCATTGCGGTGTGTTTGACTTCAACAGCATGTATGGGGCCACCGAAGAGCTTTGGTTTGACGAATGGGACCACGGTATTCCGTGGAAGGATGCCGACTTTGCGCGGTGGTCACCGCATGCCTTCGCGGGGCAGTTCCGGACCCCAAACCTGGTCATTCACAATGAAAACGATTTCCGTGTCCCCTTGAATCAAGGGTTGGCCTTGTTCACCACGCTTCAGCGCCAGGGTGTTCCCTCAAAGCTCCTCATCTTTCCGGATGAAGGCCACTGGGTCTTAAAACCGCAAAACAGCCAGCTTTGGCACCAGACCATCTTTGACTGGCTGGCCACCTACTTAAAACCGTGATGTTCGTAGCAACCTCCGGTTGTTGACGCCCACCGGGGGTCGAGAAGGATTTGAATTTTACCGGATCATTGTGATGCTGACGACTACCAGAGTCTCAACGCGAACGGTTGGCAGCTCGCCACCGAGAAACCCGGTTGAAATCGATATGGGAGGCTTGACCCGCAATGGCTCAACGTCCATCCGTTGGATGTCCCTCCGGAGGAGGGACTTACCTTCGGAGGGACGCGCTCCCGCAAGTCCCTGATCATTGCAGGGATCATCACCGTTCCCGTTCAAATGGCACCTCGGTCCTGCGGACAGCCCATCGGCTTCGGTCCTGCGGACGGCCCATTGGCTTCGGTCCTGCGGACGGCCCATTGGCTTCGCCCTTGCGGAACTGGCGATATTCCAACCGCCGCGGCTCGGTTGGAGCCTCACCTTACCAATGTTGCTGGAAATCAGTAGGTTACGGTGATGAGTCGCAAGGCCACGGTAGGGCGAACCTCCTGGTGAGCCGCGGCGGTTCGTACCACCCCTGATATCACCCACGCCCCTGTCATTCATCTGCGAAAACCTGCGAACTCTGCGGACAAATTTTTCCGTTTGGTTCTTATCGGGGAACACCTCCCCTCAGCGCCCGGTCACCAACGTCCACCAACGGCGGGGTTCCTGAATGAGTAACTCGCGGACAAGATGGTGGACCTCAGCGGCGCGTGGTTCCATAAGGCGTCCACACAGGACAAACGCAAAGGTATAGCACAGGGACACCAAGGCGAAGTAGACGCTGTACCGGTTCCATTGAAGTCCAAAGAGGACGGAGGAACGGTCGCCGATGGCGTCCAGCAGCAGGCCCCAGAGAACCGGCGATAGGCCGAGCGTGATCTGCCAGACCACCATGAAGATGGCGAAAAAATGGTTCCGTCCCATCCGTGGAGCCAATTGGAGAGCCAGACGGTTGTTGGAAGCCGAAAACAGGGCATTCACCAATCCCAGGAGGCCCATCAAGGGGAGGGCCATGCGAACCCCGGGATGAACCAGTCCCGAGGCGGCCAGCCACCAGCCAAATCCAATGACGAACCCGACCACCATGGTAAATTCCAGCATCGGTTTGCTACCCAGGCGATCCAGGCGAGGTCCCGCCAGCCACGGGGCTGCCAACCCGCCGATGAAGGAGATGGAGACATAGTACAGAATATGGTCTTCGCGCAGTCCGGCACCGTCGCGGAGGTACTTGACCAGGAAGGTCGTGAGTCCCCCATAGGCCAGCGACCAGGCGGCATTCACTTGAAGCAAACGCCGGAACGCCGGATGCGAGGCCAGCGCCAGCCACGGAACCGGACCAACACCGGTATCGGTGTCGGGTGGGGGCAGGACATCTGGAATTCGGCGGAGGATCGGTAGACTGATGGCTCCTGCAACGGCAGCGAAAAGAAACACGACCGGAAAGCGCCAGCGTCCCCAAGTAGAGCCGAGGACCCAACCACTGAAGGCAAGGGCCACCATGCTGGCAGCGTTCGCGCAGAATTGGTCCCGGGCAAAGTGACGACCCCGGGCAGGCACAGGGATCAGTTCCATGATCCAAGGCAGCCAGGCGGAGCTGGAAATGCCCCGGAACAGATTGAATCCAAACAGGAGGGAAAGGATCAGGACCAAACGGGTGGCATCGTCCAGGAAAGTGCTGGTCAGGGGAACGGCTGCCATGAGGAAGACAAAGGCCACCCGGGTGGACCATCCTCCGAGGACAAACCGCTGAAATCCGATTCGGTTGATGAAACGGGCGGCCGGCAGATTGGTAATGACCAGCAGCGGCATCATTCCAGCCAATACCCCCAAGACTGTCGCACTAGCCCCCAACGACTTGGCGTACAACACCATCGGGCTGTTGAGTACCGGCTGAAAGGAAAGGGCGTTAAAGGCAGAAAACCAGTACAGGGCACCTAATCCGGGCGGAATTGCATCCGAGACCGTCAGACGGGGGACCGCCGGCGTGGGATCACTGGCGGCGGACATGGCGGTGGGAATGGGACGGCCCGTCGTCAGGCAAGCCCGGCGTAGACTTGATGGACGTCGTCATGATCGTCCAGTTCATGGAGAAAATCCGTGACCTCTTTTCTGTCGGCTTCGCCCAAAGCCACTGGATTCTTGGCGATGTAGCGCAGTTCACTGGCCAACAGCTTCCAGCCATTGCGTGTCAACCAGCTTGAAACAGTGCCAAGGTCCTTGGACTCGGCCAGGAAGCGGAAACCGATCTGACCTTCCGGAACTTCCCCTGCCTCCAACGGCTCCACATTTTGAGCACCGGCCTCAATGGCGTCGCCTTCAGCGTCGCGTTTGGCATCCGCATGGGTGGCCTCAACCACTCCCCAGCGGTCAAAAAAGAAACTCATGCTGCCGGGCTGACCCAACTGATAATCCTTGAACAAGTGACGGATTTCCGGGGCGGTCCGGTTCCGGTTGTCCGTCAGGCACTCGACAATGACCGGAATTTTGTGGGGACCAAAGCCCTCGTAAGTGATGGTCTCGAACTCGACCTTTTCACCGGTCAATCCAGCACCCTTCTTGATGGCCCGTTCAATGGTGTCGCGGGGCACAGACGCCTTTTTGGCCTTTTCCACGGCGGCCGATAGCCGCGCGTTGGTATCGGGCTCGGCCCCGCCCAGCTTGGCCGCCACCATGATTTCGCGGACGAGTTTGCCGACCACCTGACCGCGTTTGAGGGCGTAAAGTTCACGCCCTGCCTGTTTCCACTGAGCACCCATGACTGGGTCGAAGATGGATCAAGCCTGACCTGGTGGGAAGCACCAAGCGATCAGCGCCGGCTTCCGGAAGACGACTACGGAAGAGTCACCACTCGATAATATCGTGTGGGAAGGCCACGGACGGTATCCGTCACACATTGGACCGTTCCATCGCCGGTGACCGGTGTACCGAGGTTGTTCCACAGATTCGTCGAAGCGACGGACGAATATTGAATTTGGTACAATTGATTTGAAGCAGTGTTCCAGCAGATGTCGACGGTCGCGGGAGCGATGGAAACGTACGAACTATTGGTTGCCCCAAAGGCCTGCAGTTCCGTGATCCGTGGACCGCCGAAGCTCTGACGTGGAAGGCCCACGAATTCAGCACGAAATTCCTGGGCAGTGGTGGGCGGAATCTGGGCGGCGAGCAGCAGGTACGACTTGCTATCGATGTATCGGTACGGGTTCCCGGGCTGAAATTGGAAGAGAACGAGGTCAAAATTGGTTGAGCCAAGGCTTTTAGCCTTCAATGTGAATTGCGCAAACTCGCGGGCGCGTGGAGTCGGGTAATCATTCTTGGCGAAAAGTTTGAATGACTCAACGGTGACCGGTGTGCGGGTGCGCCACTGAATGAAATGCACAAATCCGTCCGGAGCGGAGTCGTCAAACACCACATCCCCTTTTTCATAGGGAAAGGTGGTGAACTCGCCGCCGAAGACATCACGAGAGTCAAAGGCGTTGGGTTGTGAGTTCCAAAGCGCAAAGTGGCTATTCGTTGTAACGACGACTCCGTTGGTGATGCTCCACAAATTATATGACGGGTCCAATTGGGCGACGGCTGCTGTGCGGAAGAGCAGGGCAACGATTAACAAGACCAATTTCGTTCTCATGAGATGTTGGGCGGGTGATTTGGTAAAAAATCGACCGTGGATCAGGCTTTTTCGACCGGCATCGGCCAAGTCTTTGGCCATTACCAGGCTCTAATCAGGCACACAACAGGTTTGACGGCGTTCTGTCAAATCGGATTTCACTCCGGGGACTTGGGCCGTTTTCCCTAAGAAGCATAAGAGGCTCAAGTCGGCAGTTTACAGGGTGCCTTCCGTCCGAAGCTTCGAATTGGAAATGACTCGACAGGATAGGTACCTCGGATTTGATTCTCCACCCATGATGCCAGGCCAACCCAACGGGCTCCGGTAGACTCCAAAACGCCCCGGATTCTCGCGCGCCTTGCAAATCCTTTTAGTCGGCGCGTTTTGGTTGGCCCAGACTTTTACCCTGCGTGCGCAGCTGCTTTACGTCACCAACGAAAACACCATTACAATTACCGGCTTTTCTGGAAATGTTGGTTTATTATATTCCTGAAACCATCAGTGGACTGCCCGTGGTTGCGATTGGGGAGAAAGCTTTCCAATGCAAGCTCGGTCTTCTTGGTGTTGTCATTCCTGACTCCATCGTCGAAATCGGGGATAGTGCGTTCATCGACTGTTCCGCTTTGGGAAGCGTGACCATCGGCAAGAGCGTCTCCTACATCGGAACCTATGCATTTATCAATTGCCTGCGACTGACCAGCATGACCTTTGAAGGAAACCTAGAGCCTGGTCCGTTTGACACCTTTACCGGAATAGGCCTGCCTGCTTATTTCCTTCCCGGGACAACAGGATGGAGGCCGTTTGTTGGCACGCATCAAATGCTCCTCTGGAACCCGACGGCTTCCCCCAAAGACCCCGACTTCGGAGTGAAGGATGGACGATTTGGGTTCCAAATCATGGGCACCCCCGGAATCACGGTCGTGGTAGAGGTCTCCCCAGACTTCGAACATATCTCATGGGTGCCCGTCAGCACCAACACTCTGGTCGACGGCTCCTCCTATTTCACGGATTCACTTTCGAACACCAGGCCCCGTGGCTTCTATCGGTTTCGCACGCCCTGATTCCTTTAAAATCTTCTGTGTCTCCCGCTCGCTGGGGGCATGGAAAAGGGAGTCGGACAGGGACCATGAAGGGCCCAATTCGTCCGCTCATTTGATGGTGGGCCGCGTCCCTGGGAAACCGACCCTTTCCGCCTACGGCCGCGTGGCCAACATCACCGTTTGGGCTGCTGCCCTCTCCTTTTCGCGGAGTTTTTCAGTGTAGATGATGGTACCAGCGCCCAAGACGATTAAAAAGACTCCAAACCATCGAAGCGGGCTGACCGGTTCATGGAGAATGAAACGAGCAGCGAAGGTGGTCAGCACGAAGCCGAGGGAGGTCAACGGCCAGACAAAACTCACGTCGCCATGCGACATGAGGTACAAGAGGCAGCCGAAGAATCCCGCCTCGAGCGCGACCCCGGCCAGCAGGTGTCGATTGGTCAGGGCGCGTTGGACAAAACGGAGCAGTTCATCGAAGGCAAATTTCTGAAGTTCTCCCTGCTCCTTGAGTCCCTGGCTGAGGAGGACCACCCCCACCGCTTCGAGGAACAGGCCAAAGACGAGAACCGAAAGGAGTCGCACCATATTATAAATCCTGATACCGAATGAGTTCGATTCCGCGACGTTCCACCACCTCCCGGACACGCGGACTGATCAAGGCCTCGAGTTCACCCTGATGTCGATCCTCGTCGGGATGAAAAAACACCTCAAAAACGCCAGGGGTGAGCCGCTCCAGGAGTGCGACAAGATAGGGCTCGGACATTTGGTCGTTTTCCAGCAGGCCAAAGGTGAGTTCGGCGTGGCGAATCTGCCTGAGTTTTAAGGTGGCCCTTGCCCGGGCCGAGAGCCAGTCAAAGATGAGGGTGTGACTCAGGCGGTAGAAGTAGCGACCGCGGGCCAGTCGAAGGCTGGTGCCCAGGGAATCCCGGGTGAGGCGGACTGCGCGAATGTTCCAGTTTTTCCAATGTCGGCGTATCAATCCGAATACGGTGGGATGCAGATGAAAATGCAGATGGCCGTTGAGGTGGTCCATGGGCAGTCCTGTGGCGGCAAACGCGCGGAACTGCGCATCCATTTCTTGTTTGATCAAGGGATGCCAGCGACGACGGAGGTAGTACCTCAGACCGGCCCGGGCTGGTTGATCGTCAAACTGGCCCATGGGGTCGACCAATCCGGATATCGATTTTGGGGGTGAGGTGCAGCGCCCGCAGGCGAGGGTGAGGTGGAGACCAACGCCGAGAGTGGGAGTGTTTCGTGCCCCTTCAATGGCGGCTGCGGCGGCAGGTGCCCCGACCATGAGACTGGTCGAAGTCAGGATGCCTTCACGGTGAGCTCGCAGGATGGCTCGATTGGCTCCGGGCGATATCCCAAAGTCATCGGCATTGACGATGACGCGGATGCGCCGGTCGGTGCGATCAGCGACCATAGGCAGCCAGGGGCAGTCCCGTTTTGACCCGCAGCCAGGCTCGCAGGATGACGGAAATCTTGGTGGCCTTCGACAATCGGACCGGCACCGCCGAAAGGACTGGGAACTTTTCCTTCTCCAACACGCGCAACAGATGCCAATACACACTGCCCATGAGTTCAGCTGCGACCATGTTTCGGCGGTCGGTTACGGGTAGGGAGGCGCGAGCCCGGGCAAAATAGTCTCGGGCCCGGGAGGCCAACCATTGAGCCAGGGCATGGAACCGTTCCGACGGTTGATGATTCAAGATTTCGTCAGCGGTCACTCCAAACCGGCACAACTGGTCCTCGGGAATATAAATACGGCCCCGGACGGCATCATTGCCCACATCGCGAAGGATGTTGGTCAATTGAAGAGCCTTTCCCAAATGGACCGCGTATTCCCGGCAACCGGGATCGGTGTAACCAAATATCTCGATGCTGAGCAAACCCACAACGGAGGCCACATGGTAGCAATAGGTCTCCAACGCCGGTTCATCGGGGTAGCGCGTCTGGGTGAGGTCCATCTCCACGCCCTGGATCAGCTCATGAAACAGACGGAATGGCAGTCGGAATTCGGCAATCACGGGTTGCAGTTCGCGGTTGACCGGGAAGCGGGGACTTCCTCCTTCGCAGGCGGTACGGACGTCCTCTCGCCATTCACTGAGGCGCCTTCGGCGTTCGTCGACCGGACGGGAGTCCTCGTCCGCCACATCGTCGACCTCCCGACAAAAGGCATAGAGTGCGCTCATGGCGGCCCGTTTGGGGCGTGGGAGCACAATGAACGCGAGCGCCAGATTGGAGGCACTGCGCTGGGTGATCTGTTCGCTGACTTCAGTACTCACGCCAGGGGGGGACGAGTTCCATCGTCACGGAGGGGCGGCAGTCCGCCCGTTTTTGCCAGAGACAGCGGCTGCGGGCGACGGGGGTGTCGTCGTCGTCGGCGGCGCGCGGACCCTGAGCCGTGGCTATCGGTTGGGCGAGTGGTCAATCGGACTCCACGAATCGCGCGTCGACTGGGGCGGCGAACCGAAACAATCAGGAGGAGTAGACCGGCGGAAAACCCGAGTGAAGTCAGGATGATCGGTGCGAGGCCTCGAAAATCAAACGGGTTGCCGTCAGGCGAGGGCAGAGCCTTGGTCGAGGCTCCAACAACCGCCAACAAAAGTCCGGAATGACTCAAGAAATCCATCTGCCCGGTTACCCTGTCGTTTGTTCGGTGCCTTCGTCAACGTTGCCTTCGACATGGAGATTCAGCCGGCTCATCCGGTAGCGGAGGGCATGTCGGGACAAATCCAGCTGCGCTGCCGTTTTGGCCAGGTTTCCGCCGCTGCGTTTGATGGCGGAAAGAATCTGTTCCCGCTCAAATTGGAGCAGCGCTTCGCTGAGTGACCCCGACCGGGGGAAGGCCGGATTCCCCTCGGAGCCGAGATCGCCCAGACGTAGCCGCGATTCGACTTCAAAATCGGGAAGGCTCGCCGCCCGGACTTCATCCGCCGTCTCCAGGATCACCGCGCGTTCCATGACATTGCGCAACTCCCGGACATTGCCCGGCCAGGAATGAGCCAGCAGAGCGGACTTGGCCGGTTCGCTGATGCGATGGATGGTCCTTCCCAGACGGAGGCAGAACTGACGCAGAAAATGGTGCGCCAATTGCAAGATGTCATCACCGCGGTCACGAAGCGGCGGGGGACGGAATTGCATGACATTCAACCGATGGAACAGGTCCTCCCGGAACTCGTGTTTTCGGATGGCGTCGACAATATTGCGGTTGGTGGCGGCAATCAGCCGGACATTGACCCGCAGTTCCTGAGTGCCACCGACCCGGGTGAACGATCCGTCCTCGAGGAAGCGGAGAAGTTTGGCTTGAAGCGGGCGGCTCATATCACCGATTTCATCCAGAAAGATGGTGCCCGCATCGGCTTCTTCCACATAGCCGCGCTTCATGCGATGTGCTCCCGTGAACGCCCCCTTCTCGTAGCCGAAGAGCTCGCTTTCCAGCAACGTCTCGGGAATGGCGGCGCAATTCAGCCGAACGTAGGCCTGGCCATTGCGCCGACTCAATGAATGGATGGCCCCGGCAATCAATTCCTTGCCCGTACCGCTTTCGCCCAGAATGAGGACGGTCGCATCGGTCGGTGCCACCGTCTGGATGAGCTGCCTCAATTCCCGGACTTTTTGATGATCGCCGATGATGTGTTCCAGTCGGTACCCTTCGCCGGCGCGGGCCTTGAGGGCGGCATTTTCTGCAAGGAGCCGGTGGCGTTCCGCGCACCGGGCGACGGCATGCAGCAATTCATCGGGGTCAAACGGCTTTCCCAGGTAGTCAATGGCCCCGCTCTTGATGGCTTCCACCGCCAGTTTCGGGGTGGCGTAGGCGGTCATCATCAGGACGGGCAAGCCAGGCTTGCGGCGTGCTGCCTCTTTGAGGAATTCGTATCCACTGATGCCACCCAGGCGGGCATCGGTGATCACCATGAAAAGCTCCTCCTCCCCCAGCAGTTTCAGCGCAGCCTCGGCGGACTCGGCAAGCCGAACCTCATAACCCTCGCCCCGCAGCACCGTCTCCAGCGACAGGCGCATGTTCTTTTCGTCGTCAACAACGAGGAGGGGCGGCAGCTTCATTTCCGTAGGCGGACCAAGGATCGGGCAGGGAACTTGAGAGTAAAGGTGGTGCCTTTGCCAAGCACGGAATGGACATGCACCGTGCCACCATAGAGCTCGGTGTTGTGTTTGACGATGGCGAGTCCCAAGCCGGTTCCCTTCGGTTTGGTTGTGAAATACGGCTCGAAAATGTCGTTGAACCGCTCCAGTGCAATTCCGGGACCATTGTCTCCCACCGAAATCCAGGCCGATAAATCGGCATCGCTTCGCGCGGACAAGAGGATTTCACCACGATCATTCATGGCTTCCCGGGCATTGATCAGCAGGTTCGAGAATACCTCCCGAAAATGCCCCGATTGTCCCGGTAGTTCCGGGAGCAGGGGGCCATATTCACGGCGGATTTTGACATCAAAACTGGTGCCCTCGGGAAACACGTCCCTCACGGCTCCTTCGAGTTCGTTTAGTAGGTTCACCCGCTCGAGTCGTCCCTCGGCAAGCCGCGCGTAGCCCATCAGTTCCGTGATGATTCGGTCCGATCGTTCCACTTCCTCCCGAATGATGGCAATCTGTTGGGTAATGGTTTTTCCCTCCTTGACTGTCTTGGCGAGGGTGTAGGCGGCATTGTTGATGATGCCCAGGGGATTCTTCAGCTGGTGTGCGATTTCGCCAGCCAATCGACCCGCTGCCTCCAACTGTTGCTGCTTGTGCATGAACTGGTCCGCCTCCTCGGACTGGGCTCGCTTGCGGTCTGCCAGGACCTGAATGGCATAGCAACACGCAGTAGTGAGAAGAAGGAGGAGGGTGCGGAGGAGGACCGCCTCCATCGTACTAGGATGGCCGTAGACTACTGCGGAGGAGGTCGAACCAGACTCATCCTGGAGTGGATTCAATGATCGTTGCAGGACGCCCCCAAGCACATAACAGCCGGTGGTGATGACATTTAGAAAGAGTTGCACGTCGGCGTGAGGTACCGATGCATAGCTCCGAAAAATCAATGCCAGGAATATCCAGTACAACGAACTGTTGAATCCGTCTGTCAGGATGGTCATACCGGCGACCATCACCGCATCAAAGATGGCGACCGAATAAACGACCCGCTCCAGCATGAGCGGACTGACTTCATCCATTCCCCAGATGATGATACCGGTTCCAAGACTGAAGGCGCTGTACCCAAGGATGAAAAGCCGGAGATGGTCTGCTGTCTCCGCCAGTGCCGGGGGAGCGGCCGAAAAGGAATCACTAAAAAACAGGAACCACAGGAGGGTGATGAGAACGAGCACCTTGACCGGGAGCAGGAGGGCGCGCTCAACAAAGCGGACCCGGTCCAGAAATACCGAACGACGGGAAGGCGGAAGCTCCGTCATCCGACGCCAGTGAGAGAAGGCCTCGGCGGTTTGATCGGCCCAGCGTGAAAATGCAGGGCGGGCGTTCATACAGGGGCATCCGGCAGCTGCCGCAACCGGGCGATGACCCGATGCGCAATTTCATCGATGGGCCAGAGTCGTCCCACCCCTTCGTAGCCGCAGGCCAGAAGGCCCTGTTCAGGTCCAATAAATTCAACCCCGCGTCCCGCCAGGGTGACTACGTGGGCCTGCGTGGCCGGATGAAGCCACATTTTGCCATTCATGGCCGGAGCCACCACAACGGCCGCATCGGGATTGAGGGCCAGAGCGATGCACGTCAGGGGATCATCGGCCAGTCCCAGTGCCAGTCGGGCCAGGGTGTTGGCGGTTGCGGGAGCGATCAACAGGAGGCGCGCCTCATCTGCCAATCGGATATGGGTCGGTTGCCAGCCCTCCCCGGCATCATACAAATCCGTCACCACAGGATTTCTGGACAGGGTTTTGAATGGGAGCGGGTTCACGAACCGTTGGGCATCCGCCGTCATCACCACGTGGACATCCAATTCCGCCTTGGTCAGCAGACTGGCCAGATCGACGGCTCGATGAACCGCAATCGATCCCGTGACCCCCAAAACAACCAATGGTTTGGTTTTCATTCTCCAAATTCAAACTGTGCTCGATGTCCCCGGATACGCTCTGCATCCAGGACGGCCTGAGCACGGCGGAGGTCCTGCTCGCGTGATTCACTGACCAACAAATAGTCAAACAGTCTCCAATGACGAATCTCCTCGGAAGCCGCTGCCAGCCGACCCGCCAATATCTCTGGAGTCTCCGTACCGCGTCCCGAGAGGCGACGAACCAGTTCCGGACGCGACGCCGGACACAAAAATAATGTCACCAACGCCGCTCTCAGAGTTTCATCGAGTGCCGCCAGGCGGCGGACGGATTCCGCTCCCTGGACGTCAATGGCCAACAGCGCGTCCATCCCTTCAGCAAGCAAGTTCCGAACCGATTGCGATAGAGTTCCGTAGGACCGCCCGTACACAGTGGCATGTTCCAGAAATTCTCCGGCTTCCCTCCGGGCAGCAAAATCCCCCTGAGCGAGAAAATGATAATCCACCCCATCCACCTCCCCGGGGCGCGGGGCCCGTGTGGTGCAGGTGATGACCCGCCGAAGCGATGGATTCTGGCGCAGCAATCCGTCGCCCAGAGTGGTCTTGCCCGCCCCCGATGGGGCACTGATCAACAAAAGGATCGGCTTTGGCATGATTCGGTGAAATGGGATTCCGATCACTCGACGTTTTGAACCTGTTCGCGAAATCGTTCGAGCTCGGTTTTCAGATGGACGACCTCGGCGGCGATGACGGCGTCATTGGCCTTGGAACCAATGGTATTGATCTCGCGATTCATCTCCTGGGCCAGGAAATCCAGCTTGCGCCCAATCGGCTCTGCTGCCCGTCGACTTTCCTCGTATTGTGCGAAATGGCTGTCCAGTCGGGTCAGTTCCTCGGAAATATCGCTTCGGTCCGCATAAAAGACCACCTCGCGAATGACCCGCTCATCGTCGGCGGCAACTGCTGACAACCCCGCCGCTGCAATGCGGCTCAGGAGCTGCTCCCGAAGCCGCTTTCCGGCCTCGGGTATTTGCAGTTGGATTTTTTTGGATGCCAGACGCATCGACTCAATTCGGAGATGGAGATCGGCGGCCAGCGCTTCTCCCTCCTTCTTGCGCATGGCGTCCAAACTTTCCAGCGCTTCCCGCAGGGAAGTCGCGACGACATTCCAAAGCCCCTCCACGTCGGTCTCCGGGCTGGAGGCATCCAGGACCCCCGGGCAACGCAGGAGCAAGTCCAAGGAGACGGTTCGAGTGATGCCAAGGCTCTTTCCCAACTCACTCAGCTCCGCATGGTAGGCCGCTGCCAAGGTCCGATTAATCCGGGTGGCCGTTTCCACCGTCGCCGTTTGGAGAGTGACGGATGCCTCGACCCTTCCGCGTCCCACCACCTTCAGAACCTCGTCCCGAACACGGCTTTCCAATGCGTCCAATTCCCGAGGCAGCCGGACCAGCACCTCCGCTTGTCGGCGATTGACCGATTTAACCTCGACGGTGACCCGGGCTCCCGCCACAGCCCGTTCTCCCCGTCCGTATCCCGTCATGGATCGCATGGAGGGAATATCAGGTTGGAAACCCGGCATGGCCAAGCTTTTCGAGCCCTACCTTCCGGTGGGCGGAATGAAGAATGCGCCGGAAGTAGTTCCGGTTTTTGCCTGCCACGACCGGGGCTGGCTTGACCCTCCCCCGTTGCTCCATGTTTATATCACGCCCGACCAATGTCTTCGCTCGCTGCTGCGTTCGCGCATTCCGCCCGTCAACATCCGGACAAAATCGCCCTGTTTTGGGCGGATGCGACCCATACCTACGCCGATTTTTCACGGGGAGCGAACGCCGGAGTGCGGCAACTTCGTGAAAGATGGAATGTCCAACCCGGGGATCGGGTTGGAGTTCTGCTGAGAAATCGCCCGGAATTTGTCACCGTCCTTGTCTCCATCCTCGCCGCAGGGGCGGTGGCGGTGCCCATCAACCATTTTCTCAAGCCACCTGAGATCGCCTACCTCGCGGGCGATGCGGGATTGAAGCTCCTGATCACCGAGGGAGACCTGTTGGAGACCGTTCGCGAAGCATCCCGGATCACACCTATCTCCGCTGTTTTGAGTCTCGATGACTGGGCTCCAGCAGATGCTCAGACGGCCCTGCTGGACCCGGATGCCTGCCCGGCCAACCCGGGATCACTGGCCCTGCTGGTCTACACCAGCGGCACCACCGGGCATCCCAAGGGAGCGATGCTGACCCACGCCAACCTGCTGGCCAACGTCGAGTCGTGTCGTCAGGTTCTGCAAGTGGTGGAGTTTGACCGGTTTGTTTTGATGCTGCCGATGTTTCACAGCTTCATGCTGACGGTTTGTATTTTGCTTCCGTTGATCGTGGGCGGGTCGATTGTTCTCATCAAGTCGGTCCATCCTCCCAAGGCGATGCTGGACGAGATGACCACCCATCAGGGAACGGTCTTGCCGGCCATGGCCGCCATTTTCCGGCTCCTTTCCCAGCTGCCATCCCATTTGCACCTCCCGTTGCGGCTTTGCATCAGCGGTGCCGGACCGCTTCCGGGCGAAATTCTGAAGTCCTTCGAAAATCGGTACCCCACCGTGCCATTGATTGAAGGCTATGGCTTGACTGAGGCCAGTCCGGTGGTTGCTGTGAATCCGCCAGGCGGCAAGTGCATCGCCGGTTCCATCGGACCCGCCATCCCAGGAGTGGAAATCAGCATTCGGGATGAGACAGGGCAGGAACTTCCGGACGAGTCAACCGGTGAACTCTGGGTTCGGGGCGCGAACGTCATGGAGGGGTATTGGAATGACCCGGTCAAATCCGCAGCCACTTTGGTCAACGGCTGGTTGCGGACGGGCGATTTGGGGCATCGGCGACCCGACGGCTACTTTGCCATCACCGACCGGGCCAAGGACATGCTCAAACCCAACGGTATCAATGTCTATCCCCGGGAAATTGAAGAGATTATCCAACAATTCGCCGGGGTGAAGGAGTGTGCCGTGGTCGGGGAACCCGATGAGCGCCGGGGCGAGCGCCCGGTGGCCTTTGTCGCTCTGGACCCGGGGACTGTGTTTTCCGAGCGCGCCCTGCTCGACTGGCTCAAACAGAGCCTCGCGGATTTCAAGTTGCCGCGTCGCGCGCTGGTTCTTTCCGCCCTTCCTCGAAACGCCACCGGGAAGATTTTAAAGACTGAACTGCGAAGGATGTTGGCCGAAGGGCTTTAGCGCACCCTTCGTGATCGGACCATACGAGAAATCGCTTCCCGCACGGTTCGAGAACCCACTGGGTCTTAGCGGAGACGCTCGAGGCTTCGAAGTGATCGCATTTCTCTCTGAGCAGGTGATTCAATTGCAAACTATTGAAGTTCAGAAACATCGGTAGGGCGAACCTCTTGGTGAGCTTTGGCGGTTCGGACCACCTCAGGTGTCACCCAAGGCCCTGTTTTCCATCTGCGAAAATCTGCGAAATCTGTGGACAAATTTCTGCCTTCTGTTGAGTAGGGTCCGCAGATTTACACAGATTTACGCAGATTCTGAGGAAAGGACCCAGGATATCTTTGGTTCATCTGGATGCACATGAACAAAGTCCAGCGGGCTGCCTATTGGCTTCGCCCGCGCAAAGCGGGTCGCCGAAGTGGAAGCGGCATCCTGCCGCTTTTGCCTCCGACTGGCCGGGCAGGTAAAATTTGTGCGGTTCCGATCGCCAGAGTGTCGGCGGCCTTGCCCTCTCGATGAACCAACCCTCACGACGTAGCGCAGACATTCCTGTCTGCCGTTTCGCCGGCTTTCCAGTCGGCTGCGCCGCGCCCCGTCCCAACGCACACCGTTTGCCCTGAGGCCCGCGATACAGCAGGTTTGGAAACCTGCGCCACTTCGCATCGCCGCCGGAATCCCCGTCCGGTTCATGGCCTCGAGTCACGTTCGATTTTGAAGGTATTCTCTACCGATGCTCCGGTGCTGGCTGTCGGAGGAAGGCTTGAACAACCGATTTGTCACTGGTCGGTGCCTGACAGGCGGTTCCGGTGCAACAGTAAGCCTGAGCCTGCCCGTTCAAGGGGCGCAGTTCCCGGGCAAACGATTCGACCGGTCCCTGGGTCCCCAGAATGACCCGGTGCGGATAAAACACCTGGTGGGCTGCGTGGACGAGGCCAGCGACTTCCGGGCTGGCGGGGTAGCCAGCGATCACCACCCGACGCGGTTCCTGCAGAATCCAATCAAGCGCCAGGAAAAGATGAGGCACTGCCTGCGGGGTCTGGTGGAGTCGCTGGGCGAGCAATCGGAGGGTTCGCTCCGCTGCCAGATGCCAATCCTTGCGCTCACAGATGGCTGACAACCGGAGCAGGGCCAGTGCCGCCACGCTGTTACCGCCCGGTTCGGCACCGTCGTAATCCTCCTTGTTCCGAAGCAGCAAGTGCGGGGTGTCCTGAACTGTCTGCCAGAAGCCGCCAAGGGTCGGGTCGTAAAAACGCTCCATCATGGTCTCCGCCAGGACCACGGCAAACTCGAGGGTGGCCGGAGTGAGGGTCGCCTCATAAAGGTCGACAACGCCCGATAGGAGGTTGGCGTAGCCATCCAGAAGCTGAATCCCGTCCTTTTCTCCTTCCCGCCACCGATGGGAAAGCGTTCGGGTTTGGACATCCCAAAGACTCCGCTGGAGGAAGGAGAGATTCCGTTCTGCCGCCTGTCGATAGACGGCATCACCCAGAATCGCATGGGCGCGGGCAACGGCTCCCAGCATCATTCCATTCCACGAGGCGAGAACCTTGTCGTCCCGATGTGGACGAACCCGATGCGCCCGGGCAGCCAGCAGCTGGGCCCGTGCGGATGTCAGCGCGGCCCCTTCTTCCGGCTTGGGATGCCCGCCTACTTCACTCAGGACATTCTGTCCCGCCAACGGTTGAGGGTGCGAGTGATCGACAAAATTTCCGTTGGCCGTCACACCCAAAAACCGCTCCACCGCATGGGCCTCGTCGGCGGTGAGCAGCGAGCGAATCTCTGCCAGCGTCCAGCAGTAGAATTTGCCTTCATGCCCCTCGCTGTCGGCATCTTCTGCGGAATAAAACCCGCCGTCCGTATGGGTCATGTCCCGGGACAAATAAGCCAATGTCTGCCGGACCACCTCGGCATGTCGGCTGACTCCTCCTACAAGGAAAGCCTCCAGGTAGAGCTGCACCAGCTGGGCCTGGTCGTACAGCATCTTTTCGAAATGGGGCACGAGCCACTTCTCGTCGACCGAATAGCGGGCGAAGCCGCCTCCCAACTGGTCGTTGATGCCTCCGGCTGCCATGCCGTCGCAGGTCTTAAGAACCGCCTTGATGGCATCGGCATCGTGAAATCGATGGGCGTATCGCAGAAGGTAAAGCGGCACGCTGGGCCTCGGGAATTTCGGGGCACCTCCAAAGCCGCCATGATGGCTGTCAAATTCGTGCAGGTAGGTCTGCCCTGCGCCGTGCAATTCCCGTTCGCCCGTCGGGAATGCGTTGTTGGAGTCAAAGGAAACCGTCGCACGAAGCCGTTCGGTAATATCCGCAGCGGAAGCAATCAGTTCCGCCTTCCGGGTTTGCCAAAGTTCGACAATCCGTTCCAACAACTGACGAAAGCTCATCCGCCCGTATTTGGGCTCCGGCGGAAAGTAGGTGCCGCCGTAAAATGGCTGAAGGTCCGGAGTCAGAAACACATTGAGTGGCCAGCCACCCGACCCGGTCGTGGTCTGCACAAACCCCATATAAATCTTGTCGACATCCGGACGCTCCTCGCGGTCGACCTTGATGCTGATGAAATGCTCGTTGAGGTAGTTGGCGCAGGCGACATCCTCAAAGGTCTCGCGCTCCATGACATGACACCAATGGCAGGTGGAATACCCGATGCTCAAAAAGATCGGCTTCTGTGCCGACCGTGCCAGGGCAATCGCTTCATCTCCCCAAGCATGCCATTGGACCGGATTATGGGCATGCTGGAGCAGGTAGGGAGACTTCTCCCGGACCAGGGCATTGGTGTATTGAGGGGCAGCAGGGGTGGATTCGCTCACGGTGCGGTGAGAGTAGCGGGTATCCCCGGGTTGAAAAGCAGGGGCTCGCGCCTTGCCCCGGGGCATTTGAGGCGCAACAAACGACAAGCTATTTCGGCCACATGATCCTAGCGGCGCGGACGGCGGATTTCCGGGCGAACAGGCTCTGGTTCCGGCTCGGCTCGGATGGTTTCAAGCGTCTCGAGAACGTCCAGAGCGGTCAGGGCCGCCTCCTTGCCCCGGTTGGTGGACGGGTCCAGGCACCGTGCTTTCGCCTGGGCTTCGGTGGTGACGGTGATGACCTCATGGATGATCGGGACCCCGGTGGTCCAACTCAGTTCCATCAAGGCCTGGGTGACCGCTCCGCCGATCTGCTGGGCGTGGTTCGTTTCCCCCTGCCAGATGAGTCCCAGACAGATAATGGCCTCGGGTTCGTTGAATTCCCTCTCCAGCAGCGCGGAAACGGCCACCGGGATTTCGAAGGCGCCGGGAACCCGGGCCACCTCGATTTTGGCTCCCGCTGCGGTCAATACGGATGTGGCGCCTTCAAGCAACCCGTCCACGTACTGCGGATTATACCGGGAGGCAACCACAGCGATCCGTCCACGAAACCGGCGGATGGGAGGATGTTCTGCTGTTTTCAACATGCACCTAGGGTAAAGCGCGCTTCGCCGGCGAGGGAAACATTATTGGGGTTGGGATGGATGCGTACCGGCGGCGACGGTGGTTTGGAAGCGATGTACTGTAGGCCAGGTCTCCCGACCGGGCGCCTTGGGGCGTTCCGGTCCGCTTCCGCTGCTTGAGGGCAAGCGGCCTACAGGGGTTTGCCACCGTTCGGGAATTGCCGGTTCTTTGGCAGCCCCGGTCTTGCGGACTGCCCATTGGCTTCGCCTTTGCGGAAGGGGGCCTAGTCCTGAACCGCCACGGCTCGGCAGGAGCCTCGCCCTACCAATGTAACTGGTGTTCAATAGTTTACAGTGATGAGTCACCCGGCCATGGTAGGGCGAACCTCCCGGTGAGCCGTGGCGGTTCAGATCGCCTCCGATGACACCCAAAGCCGCTGCTTTTCCATCGTTGTTTTCTGCGTCACCGTTCGCAGATTCAATGGCACCTGGCACGAGACCACCCGCCTCAAGCGCCTCACGCAATTGATCCCGGCTTCGGGAATGAAGCGGCGCCTTCTGTAGCAGTCCTCCCACCCCAATTTTGAAATTGCCGGTTCCAGGCATTTGGAAACGGAATTCGCCAAAGGGAACTGACGAGAATCTTTCGAACCTCGGCCCGGCTGACCTTGACCCGCTGACGCGGGTCGAGAGGGTTGGCTGCGGCCAATTTGGCCAGGGTGGCCACGCCCAACAACACCGGCCAGGCACAGGCCAGGCGAAGTCGCACCTGTCGACGGGGTAGTTGTTGGGTGTAGGCCCACCCTCCATTCAGATGGTCCATGGCCCGATTCCACCGTTGGTCATAAACCGGCTTCAAGCGGGGCCAGACTTCGGGGCGAACCAAGTCGGCTGGATGAAGGCCCACCGTTTCAAGTTCTGATCTCGGCAGGTAGCACCGACCGTTTGCCAGGTCTTTGGGAAGGTCGCGAAGGATGTTGACCAGTTGGAGTCCGCAGCCGAATCGAACGCCGTTTTTCAGAAGGCGGTCGGAGTCGACAGAGGCCTCCGGAAAGCATCGTAGCAGGGTCAGCCGGGTCCAGAATTCACCCACACAACCGGCGACGCGATAGGTGTAGTCGTCGAGCTCTGTTGCCGATTCCAATGAGGTGATCCTACCATCTATCGGTGTTCCGAACCGCTGCAAGTCTAGCTCCTGTCCGCCGGTGATGGTATCGAGTACCTGACGGATGAGGGTCTTTTCCTGCGAAGGAAATTGCTCGAAGACCTGAAGGGCCGCTTCCAAGCGTTCCAGCAATCGGCGTTCACCGGGACTGGCGGACGGTGAAGGGGATCGAACGAAGGCGGTGCAATCCAGGGGCGCCCGGGTTTCTCCTTGGATGCGTCGTCGAAGAGTAGCCAGCGTGGCCAATCGTTCGTCCACGGCGACCAGTTCCGTGTCGGCGACCGTGTCCGTGGCCCGCGCCAGCAGATAGGCAATCCCAATGGACGACCGTACAGGAGCCGGAAGGACCCGCACCGTCAGATAGAAGGAGCGGGACGTTTCCTTGAGCAATTGCTGCAATTCGGCGGTCACGGTCGAGACATGAAACCATGAACTGGCCGCGTCACGCGAAAAAGAAAATGGTCGGATTCCAGGGAGAAAGGAGCACGTCCAGCCTCATTCCCCGAGGGCCCCAACAAGATTTATTGAAACAATCGTGCGTTGGTCCGGGTTGTTTGGCCACGCTTGGTCCGGCCCACCGGACGGGCGCTCATGAACGACCCGGCGAACTTTGACAATTTTGTCCTGAACTATCAGGACATGGTCTACTCCACGGCCTTCCGTCTTCTCGGCAATGAAGCCGAGGCAGAGGATGTGGCCCAGGAGACGTTCGTGCGCGCCTGGAAGCATTGGGCGGAATTGGGAGATGGCACGACGGCGGGTGGTTGGCTCAAAACCGTGACCAGAAACCTCTGCCTCAACCATTTACAGCGATATCGGAACCGTTGGACCCTCTTCACCGACTTGCGCCGTTCCGACGATGAGGAGAGCGCGGAGCCGGAGATTGTAGCGCCGGACGACTGGGAGGAGGCGACCCTGACGGCCGACCAACGCAGCATTTTGAATGCGGCCATTGGTGCCCTGCCCAAGGATCAACGGGTGGCGCTGGTCCTTTACCATTTTGAAGGCCTCGACTACGTGGCCATTGCCGAGCAGCTCAAGGTATCGCTGGGAAAAGTGAAGACCGATATTTTCCGAGCCCGGGCCGCTTTGCGAAAAAAGCTGCAACCTCTGCGCGAGACAGTGGGTGTTTAATGTGCTGGTTATGAACGAACAAGAACACAACGACGCCAAGATGGCCCGCTGGGCCGACGAGGTCCTGGGGCAATTGCCGATACAGTCGGCCCCCGCGACTCTGGCACCGCGGATTCGTGCCGCCGTGGCCCGTCTGAAAGTCCTGCCGTGGTACCGTCGCCCCTGGCTCCAGTGGCCCTTGGGGTGGCGCCTCTTGTCACTCGGTTTGGCGTCCGGAGTCTCGGCCGCGATGAGCTATTGGGGATTGCCAGCAGCACCGACCGTGGGATCGCCTGCCGACCTGGTCCCAGGCTATCATCCCACGGTCACGCTTGCCGGTGCCTTCGCCACGGTCGCCCATGGGCTCTTTCAGGCTGTGTCCCATGCGGGTACCTGGACGGTCGCCATTGGACTGGCCGTGGCGGGTGCCCTTTGGTGCCTCAGCCTCGGGCTTGGCACGGTTTGTTGGCGTCTGTCCATCCGCGACAACTAATCCGATTTCGATCCACCTCCCTTTATGTCATCCAGCCACCACCGCACCCGCCCGGGGTCTTCATCTCCGCCCATCCTTTGGTTTGTCCTCGGCCTGTTACTTCTTTGGTTGGGTAGCAGCCACGCAGGACATGCGGGCCAACCAGCAAGTCCCGTCTCCCAGCCCGCCAGATCAGGAGCCGTCGTGCCGGTTCCTTCTGCTCCCGCTGTCCCAGCTGTTCAACCTCCAAAGAGCCCGGAGATCGACTCCGGGTCGACCGATGTTGCCGACACGTCAGCGACTGCGGACGGTGACGATAAAACTTCGGGGGAAGCCAATCGAAACCGCGGACAATTCCAGATTGGGGATTCGGTTCACGTAACACCCGATCAGACTGTCGAAGATGTCGTGGTGGTTTTTGGTGACGCCGTCATCGAGGGAAAGGTCGAGGGGAATGTCGTTGTCATTGGCGGGTTGCTCACGGTTTCGGGAACGGTTACCGGCAATTGTGTGAATGTGGGTCGGGGCTTGAAACTGGATGGCCCCGCTCATGTCCAGGGCAACGTGGTTGGAATCCTGGGGGGTGTCAGCCGAAGCGTGGGTGCCCAGGTTGACGGGAACGTCGTGCCGGTTCACATCATGAACATCGGTCCGGACTTACCAGCCTGGATTAGTCAGACTTGGAATGAGTGTATCCTTAAACTTCGCCCGGTCGCCTTTTCCGCCCGCTGGACGGTGGGTGCCGCCCTCGTCTTTTTGCTCCTGTACGGATTGATTGCGTTGATTTTCCCTGAAGCGGTTGAGAAATCAGCCCGACAGTTTTCAGAACGGGGAATTGCCTCTCTTTTCGTCGGTATTCTGGCGCTGCCGTGTGCCGCCATTTTCCTGTTGATTGTCTTGATGACCTTTGTCTTTGCCCCCCTCGTGCCGTTGTTGATGGCTCCCCTCTTTTTTGGAGCCATGATTGGCAAGGCCGGTCTTCTTCGACGAATGGGTGTCGGTCTCCTTAAACCGGTGGCAGCGGACGTTTCGGCCCCGGTTTCGGTCCTGGCTGGGGGACTGGCTCTGGCCTTGGTTTACACCATTCCTGTGGTTGGTTTGTTTGCCTGGGCGTTGACTTGGACCTGGGCATTTGGTGCCTTTGTCCAATCGGTGTTCCGTCGAAATCGCCCGGTCACTGATTCCGTTCCTCCGCATGCGGCACCGGGTGCGTCGGGACCGCAAAAGCCCACGCCCCCCGGCACCTCTCCGTCTCCTCTTCCTTCCCAGCCACTGCCGTCGGCATCTGCTTCAGGAATCACCCTGGCAACGGCCACGGAATTGGCCGGTCCAACGGGGAGTGAAAGCTTGGGGGCCGTGGCATCGGTTCATTCGCCTGCTCCGGTGATAGCTCCCTCGGCCACGACAACTTCTTCAATAACGCCCCAGGCTGGGGAATCCGGTAATTTGGTTGTTTCTTCATCGGGCCCATCCGTTTCCATTTCTGGGACACCTGTTTCCACTCCCATCTCCTCCGAGCTGGCTTTGTCGGTCGTACCGGCGACTGATCCTCTTCCCCGGCTCGACGGACCCACCCCCGACTCTCTCGGTGGCTCCGCTAATCCAGGCCCGGCACCCGACGTCAGTGCTGCGGGATTCACTCCGCCTCCACCCAGTCCGTCGCCCTCCTCCTCTACAAAATCACCCTCCACCGCGACATTTGCCTCAACGGGTGGAACTGCTTCGATACCCGGCGTCCGTCCCCCGGAGTTGTCGCCGTCCGAGTTGTTGCATCTCCCACGTGTCGCGCTGGTGCCGCGTTTGGCTCCGCTCGCCTTTGACTGGATCATTTTATCTCTGATGATTCATGGGCCCATTTTTGACTTTGATCGGTTTCAGTGGATTTGTCGGCTGATTGAGTTTTCCTACTTTGCCGGGTTTTATTACTGGCGCGGAGCGACGCCCATGGGCCTGATCTTTGGACTGCGGGTGGTCCGGTTGGATGGTCGGCCCCTGGATTTTCCGACCCTGGCGGTTCGTGGTGTCGCCGCAGCCTTCGGGGCGATGGCGGCCGGGATTGGATATTTTTGGTGTGCCTGGGACCCGGAAAAGCAGTCCTGGCACGATAAACTCGCCGGAACCGTGGTTGTAAAGACAAGCAGGTCGTCGACTTTGGTCTAGTGTCGTGTTACCAAGCTGCAATCAATTTCGATGATACGACACTGGTGAAACTTCTCACTTTCTGATGTGTGTCTTAAATATGAAACTGCTCCTACACCTGATTCTGTTGCCGTTCAAGCTGCTGTTGGTCTTGCCGCTTGTCGTCATCTTTTTCGCCCTGGGATTGATTGGATTGTGCCTCGCCCTGCTGCCGGTGGGACTTGGCCTCCTTGGCCTTTTGGGAGCAGTTTTTTGGGTCGCCATGCTTGTCCACGCGATTCTCAACGATCGATTGACGGGCGGAAGCCGGTTGGCATGGGTGCTGGCGGTCTGGTTCCTGCCGGTCATCGGTGCAGCCTTCTATTTTCTGGTCGGCCGATCCGGGAACCGTGGTCCGCTTCTGGCTAACGCTTGATGGATGGTGCCGGGGCTGTGTTCGGTAGCACAGGCTTTCGAGCCTTTCAAATAAAAGCATTCCTCTACTTCTGGACCAACGGGCGCGGTGGTGCGCGGGCGATGGT
>CAITXU010000163.1 GCA_903896505.1 uncultured Verrucomicrobiota bacterium
AGTACTGGTAGACCCCAGCATCGGTGCCAAGGCATCGACGGCGAAGCGACACCTGACCCTGTACCAATGGTCCAATCCCACCGTCAAAGACCACCTGGCTCTGTTTACCCATGGCGTTGTCGGTCAGTGGACCGTGCCCGGTACCACGGGACGGGACTACTTCGACCAGTTGACCGCCGAGGTCCGGGATAACCGCGAGGACTCCAGGGGCCGGGTCAAGACCGTCTGGGTTCAGAAACGCCGCGATAACCACTTTCTCGACTGCGAACTGATGATCGACGTCGCCGCCATCATCACTGGGATGGTCAAGTCGGCTGGGGTACAGGGGGAGGGAGGCGGGTAGGAAACAAAGGGCGAGCCGTTTCGGGCTTCCCAACCGACCTCGGGCGATTATGTTTTGAATGCTCGATGCGAAAGCCTTCCGTTCAACACCCCACTTGCCCATTTCCCCTTGGAAATACAGTCAGTTGGAAATCCAGAAAAGCGAAGTTGACGCGAAGGTATCAATTGGTACCTTTCTGCAATGAATCTGCTTCGTGAAGTACTGATATGCCCACCCCTATTCCCAAAGAATGGCGGCAAGCTGTAATCAAAGTCCTCGAATCAGCAGATCCAGGAAAAATAGAATGGACGCCCCGGGCGATGCAGCGTTGGGACACAGACACATTGGGGGCGGCGTGGACGAGCGACGCTTACGAGGGCATGATTGCCGCATTGGAAGACGATTCCATTCAGGGAAACGAAACAACGTCATTTCCTGGCCAAATAGCCACTTACGAATTTTTCTTTCACCGCAACCGGGACCGCGGTGGCCCCGAGAAAATGTACGGCAAAATTGCCCTCAAACAGAACCGAGTCACTATCTTGATACTTTCCGCACACCGGCCAGAACGACAAACACTACGGCCATGAATACTCCTGAACTCCGCACCACGTCATTTCTTGTTCACGTTCCAAACCTGGAAGGCGACGGCATCGCTGAAATCGTCCCCATTGAAGTGCAGTGCTTTATCGATACCGAGACTGGCGAAGAAGTTCTGACTCCGGAATCGCTTGAGAAGATTGAACAAACCAAAGCTCGTCGGATGGGGCTGATCTCTAGCGATGAATTGAAGAAGCTCCGAGAGCGCCTTGACCTGACCCAGGAGGATATTTCCAACCTTCTCCAGATTGGCGCTAAGACCTATACACGGTGGGAATCGGGGCGCGCTCGCCCCTCGCGATCCATGAATGTATTGCTTTGTGCGCTTCGCGACGGCGTAATTTCGCTTGAGTACCTCCGCGCCTTGCGCTCGGGAAACGGGGTAACTCTGGGATTCGCTCGCCAGATTTTGGCTTCGAATTGGTTGGTTGGCCGTCACGCACTTTTTTGGGTAAACCGAACTGAGCGACAGGAGGTAACCCAGAATAAACGGGTGGAAGTGCCAGTTCGTCCTAAAGGGAGGGCCGACCAGCGGACTGTGTATCGTCATTCTGGGATAAACCTTGTCTTCAAAGGAAATGACGTTTGGGAGACTATCATGGTCGTCGGTCGAAACCGTCCGTCGGGCTGCGATAGTAGGCTGGAGTCTGAGGAAAATGACACCTTGGATTTTAGATCATGAAATTGTCCCCCCTCCAGCTCCATGAATATTTTGTCACGGAGTTTCATTTCACCCTGAATTCCAGTTACGATCCTAATTTGGACACACAGCTGGTTTTGGATGAGCTCGACGCGGTGACGGAATGCAAATTGGTGAATGATGATCTTAGACGATGGGTCGTTACGCTTGAACTCAAATACCAGCCTGCGGTTGAAACCAATACCCCTTACATTTTCTCTCTCGGGATCGTTGGGATGTTTGAAGTAATGCAGGAATTTGAAGAAACGAAAGTAAAGCGAATCGTCAGCACCAACGGACCGTCGGTGCTTTTTGGTGTGGTCCGAGAGATTGTCCGCGAACAGACTGCACGTGGTCCAGCCGGTGCCATCGTCCTTCCGTCGCCGTCTTTTCTTCCGGATGAACCTATTGAACCCTCAGTAAAACCAAGCTGACGTTCGGTGTTTCCTATTGAAAACTGCATCTCTGCGTTCAAAAAAGTTCTTTCGACAGCCGAATAAATCACCAACTGGTTGTTTGAAGTTTCATACTCCGGCAAAATTCGCTGGTTTCCGGGACTTCCTCAATTCGATGGCACTATTGTCAGCTTGGTCAATTCGGCGGTGGGCAGGGCATTCTTCATACCGCTTCGGATTCGGATGATACCCCCCGACGGGAACCCAACGGATGTCCGACTGTTTGGGTGAAGCTGAGGAATGGCCGATGCCGTTTCCCCTCATCCCGTTCGTCCAGGTCAAATCTGCGTCACCCGGACGATAAACCCGCCCGTTTACCAACTACCGCAGGGTCTTTCGCCGGGCGTGCGGGTCAAAACGATGGTTTACGACTACGGCTTTTGGACTGTGATGGAGATTGACCGTCAGGAAGTCCGGTGGCGGGTCTTTGTTATTCTTCTGGTGATCAATGAGAATCAAATTCCTAGAAGCATTCTTCCGACAGTTGCTGTCAGTTCTCGAACCCGCTCGCGTTCTTCGCCGTCACTCATGCAGAATTCCGCCGCACGGATGGGGCCGTCGCCATCTGGGTTTGAGAAATCCTGTTGAAGTGCCCGTTGAGCGGATTTGAAGCCCGTATTGCTGGTATTGGCTTCCACCTGAAACCCCGCTACCGCCGCCTCAGGCCCGTCAACGAACTGCGTGACGGAAAGTAGGATGTCGTAGGCATCCTTTGGTAGTCGTCGGCCCGTTGGTCCACCGAACGCATTGATCTTGAGCACCAATAGCGGCCCTATATCGGCTGCGGCGATCTCGCATTCCTGGAGCGTCCCATAAAGATCACGACCCTGAACCCGAACCATTCGCCGACAGGCCAACGCCCGGTTAAGTCCCGGAATGACACTGGCAATCACGTCGTCGACCATTCGAGCACCCGTTAAAGCAGGTGGATCCTCGGTCAGAAAATCTAGGTACAGATTCAGGTTTCCGAACCGCCGTACCAAACGGTTCCCCTCCGACTTGAAACCAAGTCCTGCTAAATCAGATTTGATAGTACCGTATTGGCCGCCTGAAGCCACGAGCGAAACCCCGAAGTCCACGTCCATTGTCACCGCTCCCGGTAGCGAGCCTGGAAACTGCGGTCGGGTGAGATAATGGACAGCCAACCCGCCCACCAAAACCAGCTCCTGATGGTACCGTTCCAAGGAGCGCCAGGCTGTTAGCAGTCCAGCTTCCGCCAACCCCAGGCTCTCCCGAGGATAGTCCGCGTGGGTTCCAAATTTGCTCATTCCCATCCCCCCGCAAAATCGGGCCACTGTCTCAGTTCTTGGGCTTGCTCCCCGCCCCGCAGCCCGGCACACAGCAAGTCGAGGTAAATCTGGACGTCCGAGACCAACTGAAAGTCGTTGACCGTTTGGGCTGGATTGAAGACCCCTTCGTCTTTAGCCATGATCAATCGAAGTGCTCCTCCTCCAGTGGATACCCGCCGCCCCAACAGTTTTTCACGAATCAAGGCGTCATCCGGAAACTGCCGGACATAAGCGGATACGACGGGCGTAGCCGTGTAGGGATGGCGCAACCCGGCGGCAAACCATTGGGTAAAAGCGGGCGGACTTTCGGGTAGGACTTGCTTCAGCTTGGTCGCCAGTTCCAGCGGATCAGGGAGCAGAACCGAATACTCCTGGCTGACGGTACGCTTTTTCCAATCATCTGCCTTGGCCCATGCATCCAGTATTGAACCTGGCTTGGTCACCCGCAGTCCGCCTGCTCCTTCGGTTGCCCATTCATGCCCTTGGAGTTGTTGGCGAACGGCACTGACCCAACCAAGGCTTACTTGTGAAGCTGCTGCTAATTCGGTGACCTTCCACGGTCGAAGTGGTCCTTGCAGCAGCACCCGCAAGACTCGTGCGGCACGGGGTGCAAATAATGATCGGTTTGCTCGTTTCTCGCGGAACGGATTTTTCGTTCCTTGCATTTCGATGAAAACCTGACCGAAGGAAAGCCGGACATTGCCCGCTAAATCTGCGTACCCCATACCCGCCTCTGTACATATTCGGGCGGACTCCGCTGAAAGAAATGGGGCGATGACAACACCGTAATGAGTCGGGTCCGGGGGTAGCTTTAGTAAGCAATGTTCAAGTTTGAGAACAGCCGAACGCACCTCTTTTGGGTATCCCACAGGCAAGCTTTCGACGATCCACACGAATTTTCGGTCGCCGGTAACGACCTGGGCGACCCAGTCGGCGCGGTCGGATGATCGGGGCGAAATAGGAAGATTTGACTTGAGGGAAGCCAATTTCAAGAACGGCACGCGAGCAAACAGGCCGCGCAAAAGAGCCTCAAATTGAGGGAGATACTCCGAGTCTTTCACTGTTTCAGTCAATTTCAGTAGGAAGTGAAATAACCTATTCTACTGAAAAGTTGCAAGAGGCGATTTAACGCAAGGTCGGTCTCTTACGAATGGATGAAACACCGCCTTTATTTGAAAATGATGTCCAGGTGCCCGGGCGTCGTCAATGAGCCGCAGTAATCGTCAACACGCACCGTTCACGCCGACTGGTAGGTTCTATCACCCATGCAAATCATCCGCCCGATGCCGGTCAGCTTGGAGGTCTACGCGGACACCGATTTCCAGCGTAGGGTTGAGCCGTCGGCGGAGTGTCCCAACTGCGGTGTCCGGGACAGCCTTGAACCCCTCGGGTACTACTCGCGGGGAATTACCAGCACGGGGCGGGATGTCCTCCGAATACTGATCCGCCGGTTCCGTTGTACCACCTGTTTTCGGGCCGTCACCGTTCTACCCTCCTTTGCCCATCCATACCGGCTGGTTGGTAGTGCCACCGTTGGCCAGTTTTTCAGCGGTACCATTGCCGCCGTTAATGCCCGTTGGGTCAGGCTCTTGACGGGAATGGGATAGCCGTCAGGGAATGCCATCGTTGCATGTGTTTCAAGAAGAATGCGTTCCTTCGGGAGATGGCAAATTGGACACGACGGGCTCAACACCCGGCTGGTCAATGGGTTGACTCCAGTGAATCCAGTCGAGGTTCCTGCATTGCCAGGAAAACCTGCCGTGGAAAAGGAATGACGAATCGCATAAACAGGATGGAAAGTTCGTCCTTCCTGTAGAAGACCGATGGATTCATCTTCGCGCATTTATGGTGGTGAACGACCTTATCGCCAACGTCACCAGGATGACAGGGTCGGCAGGGGCGGCGCATCGGTATCTGGCCGGTTTTCCCCACTCGAGTAGGGATGGTGCCGTGTCCGTGTATCGTTGAATTCGGCGCATTTGTTCCACCCTGCTTTGAGCAGAGTCTTCAGGTAGGAATTGATCCGGGTTCAAGAGGAAGTGCCGTTACCGTTTCCTTTCGACCATCCTTTAATATAACTGGTCAAAAATCGACATTTGTTCTTATCTTTGCCTTTCTCCCTTGCCGTTTTCAACGGCGATCAGGACCGTACTCGCGAACATTCGGAGTTTCTCTTATCGAACCCATCGTGGGATGCCGGTACCTTTAGGCGATCCTCTGAACCGCTCAGCTTCTACAAAGCCCATGAAACGAGAGATTTGCAGGGTCCTTGCCGTCTGGTTGATTGCAGCCGTTGCTTTTGCCCAAAACGTGCCTGTTACCGCGACACTTTCGGTTTCCCCTGAGCCGGTTGTTCCCGAAGCAATTCATTTGGTCAGTGACCGTGGGCCGCACTGGCAGACCGTTCAGGATGTCATCCCGTATCAGGACGCTCAGGGGATTTGGCAGTACCAGACGAACACCTACGTCCATTTGGAACCCGGTCTCAATTATCGGACCACTGACGGCGGTTGGACCAACACGGTACCGCAATTCGAACTTTCATCTCTGGGAGCAGTCGCTTCGAAGGGACAGCATAAGTTCACCCTTCCTGCCAACCTCAATGGGTCCCAACCGGTTATGTTGGTATTACCCGACGGGAAGAAAGTCACTTCCCGTCCTCACGGACTCGCTTATTTTGATGCCTCGACTGGTCAAGCCGTCTTGATCGGGCAGCTCAAAGACTGCCAGGGGTTTCAAATCTCAACCAATCAAATCCTTTATCCAGACGCCTTTACCGACATCCTTGCTGATGTTCGGTATACGTATTCAGCTGCTGGGGTCGAGCAGGATATCGTTCTCCGCCAGGCACCGTCTCCCCCCGAAACATTTGGCCTCAATTCTGAATCCACGCGGCTGGAAGTTTGGTCGGAGTTCCTCCAGTCTCCGGTTCCAAAGCAGAGGGACTGGCTTTTAAATCCAAACGAAGTGGCTGCCGGCCATCCGGCTTTCATCGACTCGGAACTTAACTTCGGAGCCATGCGGATGGGCCCAGGCAGAGCCTTTGAAGGCGGAGCAGAGGCGACCGACTCCATTCCTGTGGCGAAGACATGGAACAACACACAGGGAAGATCGTTCCTGATTGAGGCAGTAGAAGTTCCAAGCGTGCTGCCGGACCTCCAGACTCTGCCTAAGGTTCCAGGAGGAGGGGCCTTGCGTCGTAAACCTGCAAAGCGCGAAATCGTGCTTCAGCAATTACCCGTTACGCCAACCAGCAACAACCGTGAACGGGCGGAAATCCGTCCAGCTACCAAGAATCTTTTAGCGGCCTTGGCTGGACCTGCCTTGGTCCTTGATTATTCCATTCTGAACGCAGGCACCCTTGCAGCGAATTACGTCTTCAAGGGAGACACGACCTACTACATCAACGGTGCCATATCGACCACGCAATCGGCTACGGCTCCAACAACCTTCGAAGGCGGTGCGGTGTTCAAGTACAACACCGGGGTTTCAGCGAAATTGACCGTCACGACTCCAATCGTTTGGCAGGGTAGTTTGTACCGCCCGGTCGTGTTCACTTCCAAAAATGACAACTCGGTCGGGGAGTTGATCTCCGGGAGCACGGGAACACCCTCAACCGGAGACCACACCGCCCTCTATTTGGACGGAAGCGCGGCGACTGGTGCCAATACCAGTTTCAGTCTGTCGAACTTGCGCATCTCTTACGCGCAGACGGCGATTTCCGTCAACCAACAGGCCTCCCATTCCTTTCGCCACCTTCAATTGGTCAGTTGCGGGACCGGCATCACAGCTACGAGCGCGACCTTCTACGTTGGCAATGCACTGTTCTACTCCGTGGGAACTGGTCTGACGGGAACCAGCTCATAGGCCACGGTTGAACAGGCCACGATTGATTCGACGACGACCTTCTGCGGTAGCGGTCTCGGAACCAGCGGTCCAACCGTCCGGAATTCCATTCTGTACGCGGTGACGACACCTGGCACCTTCGTCAACGGGGCTAGCACTGTTGTGACGGCGTCCACCAACCCTTTCCAGACTGTTCAGGGCGGGATTCACTATTTGGCCGCTGGTAGTACGTATCGAAATGCAGGCTCGACTGCCATCGATTCATCGCTGGCCTCTGAGCTGACCAAGCTGACCACCTATCCACCGGTGACGCTGACAACTGCCATTTCGACGCCAGCAACTCTTTCCCCTCAGGCTCAGAGGGATTCGGACATACCCGACTTGGGCTACCACTACGCCCCATTGGATTACATTGCCAGCAACCTCGCCATCAACAGCGGTGTAACATTAACGCTGACCAACGGTGTTGCTATGGGCTTTTATGGAACGCTCGGTCTAAACATTAGCGGTTCTGTTGTCAGCCAAGGGCTTCCCAACCAAATGAATTGCCTGACCATTCTGAGCACAGTGCAGGAGCAATTGACCGGGATCATTTCCGGCACGGGGAGCTTCACACTCTTTGGTACCAGTCCCTCTGTTTCTCTTCGCTTCACAGACGTCTCGTTTTTGGCCTCCGCTACATCAGGACGCATACTACAACCGACCTTCTTTAATACCACCCTGACGATCCGCGACAGTAAGTTGCGCGGTGTCTATTCGTATATCTTGAGCAGTAGCGGGTCTGGAACCACCTCCCCGGTGGTCGTATTTCGCAACAGTATCTCCGAGCGCTGCTACTTCGATTGGGAGCAAGGATACTACAGTTCTGCCCCCTATTATCTTTACCTGACGATCCAAAACACTTTGTTCACTCGATGCACTCTCAATCTGGCTCGAGCGATCTCTTTCTACGGCAATTGGACCATTACCGACAACCTCTTCGACGCGACCTCACCTAACGTCAGCTATTTCGCGAGTTATAACCCCATTGATATAGTAGGCTATAACGCATTTATAAATGGCAGCAGTAATCCCTTCGGTGGTACCGGCAACATCACCGGTTTGGCCCGCGACTTCGTGAACGGTCCGCTGGGTGAATATTACTACCCGGACTCCGGCACGGGCCTTTTGACGCTTCGGGATGCGGACGTGACCCGCTCCGCCTTTTCTGTGGGGTTGGATGCCTACACCACCAGCGCGACACCAGGTTCCCGTGAAAATGCCGGTGTCCTTGACATCGGTTTCCACTATGTCGGGCTCCAGGCAAATGGAACGCCCCAGGATAACGACGGCGACGGCACAGCAGATTACCTTGACACCAATTCCTCCCTCCCGGGGATGTATTTCGGGCCGAACATTACCTACGCGGAGAACGCAGCGGCGGTGGTTCTAGCCTCATCCGGATGGATCAACGATCCCGGAGTCGCCAATCTGAACGGTTCCAAGCTGACAATCAGCCTGGCCAATCCGAGAAGTGGGGAAGTCTTGAGCCTTCCCACGACCGGGACGGTGCGAACCAGCGGTTCGAGCGTGCTTTATTCATCCACCACAATAGGCACCTGGTCCGGGGGAAGCGCAGCTCCGCTGGTTGTGACGCTGAACGCATCGGCCACTTCGGCATACGCGACGGCAGTCCTGAAGGCCGTTCTCTATAACAGCGGACTGACCTGCTCGACGCGGAACGTAACTGCGACCTATGTCAACAGCTTGGCGCGGTCGGCGACGGCCACCAAAACAATCGCAGTTACCTCAACCCGCAGCGCGGTTTCTCTTGCGTTCAAGAACGCCGCGGACCAAACCGACTGGAAGCACTTGTCGAGGGTCGGCGCTGGGGTGCAATTGCCTTTCGTGGTCACGCTGGACCCTAACACCCCTGCAGCCGACCTGTCCTTCTCAGCCGTCTCCAGCAATCAGCAAATTGTGAGCGATTCGCACCTGCATGTGAACGCCAGCGGCACGGACTGGGTGCTCCAGGTGGACAATGCCGGCAATGAGAACGGCGTCGCCACGATTACTGTAACCGCTTCCGATTGCCGAAGCTCGAGCGCAAAGACCGTCAATGTCTATGTCGGGGCTCCGCTGACGATGTCCGACCAGTCATTGGAAATCAAATCCACCATGCCCGCTACCACTGGGCCGCAGCTTTCGCCGGATGCGGTCGCTGCAACATGGTTGAGCAGTCTGCCCTATTCCGCCAGTGCTCCGACACGCCTTGTGGTCAAGGGGGATATTCCCCTGGCCTTCGCGCTCGTGTTTCAGGGCGGCACGCTCTCCTTGAATGGTACTTCCATCGTCCGCACGGCAACCCAAGTCGCAGTGGCTACCAGTTTTCAGGAACCCAACCAACTGAACAACCAACTGCGTCTGGATTTTACGTCCGTGGCGACCCCCGCCGAGATTCAGGAATGTGCGCGCGCCATCCGGGTTGGTTATCCCGATCCGGTCAGCACCACGTTGCGTACAAGCGTCGAGACGAGGTTTTCTTGTGATGGCGCTGACGTCGGTTACCTGGGACGCCGACCGGTTAATGTCCTGCCCGCCAACCAAAGGCCCACAATAGCCGTGGCCGGTCCCTCCGGGGCGCGTGTGGTGACCGTCAATCCCAATGCCTCAGTCCAACTTACCGCCACATTCACCGACAGTTCAGCGGCGGAGGCCCCCAAGACGGTCTACTGGCAGGTCTTCAAGGGGGATGTCTATGAAGATGCCAATGACCCGTTTGACTTTCATCGCTATTCTTACAGTGCCTCTGAAGCGGAGAAAACCGACTTGCGGCAATTGACCAAGGTTAATGCACTGACCAGCAACGCGACTTTCACGCTGCCTCTGAATGGCGACGCCTTTGAGGGCGCTTACTGCGTTTACCGAATCCGCGCGACTGCATCCGATGGCACTTCCGCCGTGGCAGACGAAATAGACGTGTATGTCGCCAATAGCTATTCGCCCGAGGTGGTCGTTCGTCCCATAGCTCTGCCAGTGCAGGGTCAACTGGTCACCGTAGCTGCAGACATTCTGGGCAAATATACGTCGGTCAGTTCCACCACTTGGCAGGCATTCCTGCCAGATGGTACTTCCACCACGTTGTCCACCTCCGCCGCATGGCTTCCCACGGCCTCATTCACCCCCACCCAGCTGGGCAGATATCGGATCCGATGCACCGCGACCATCAATAGCAAAACGAGCGTGGATGAATCCGTATTTTATCTGTGTCAGAACACCCAGACAGAGGCGGACGTCGTTTTCGTCATCGATACTTCCGGCTCCACGCGCTTTGCCGCATTTCCCAGCCGCCTCAACGTTCTGTTCGAGGAGCAGTCCGCGTTCCGTCGGGCGCTCAAGAGTCTGACTCCCAGCCGACATCGGGTCGGCGTTGTTTCCTTCAGCGGGCGCGACTCGACCGAAACCGTGGCGAGCCTTGGTGAACCGTTTGAGAGCTGCGAGCGGATTGTCGACGGGCTGCAACCTGGCGGCGGCACGGACCTCGCCGCCGGCTTGGAGGAGGCCATGCGGCTCTTCGACAGCGATCCGTTGAAACGCGGGGTGGAACGGGTCATTTTCATCCTTACCGACGGCTATCCAGACAACCTCCCTGCCGCCAAATATCAGGCGGCGCTGGCGCGAGCCAAGGGCGTACGGGTGCTTGCTGTGGCCGTCCCGAGTGGCAGCGCCGATGCCCTCAAGAGCATCGTGTCGCGTCCGCAGGACGCGGTTCAGGCGAGCTTTTTCAAGGTGGGCGAGGTGACCCAGAGAATGTTGGCCAGCCTGTGCGACGACGGCAATGCCGCGCCCAGCGTCAGCATCCAACCCATCGGCGAAATCTGGCAGGGGTTGCCAGTGACCTTTCATGCCGCGACGACTGACGACGGCCTGCCTATGGATACGATGGGCAACCCGGTGCCCCTGAAAATCAAGTGGTCAACATCTGCAGGTGCCAGTGCCAGCGTGCCTGCCGAGCCGCATTCGGGCGACATTACCATGACATTCAACTCTCCCGGCACCTACACCGTTACGGCTGAAGCGTCCGAGAATGTTCCCGGAGGTTACAAGGATGCCGACACCAAGACTATTACGGTGAGGCCCATGACCGATGTCCAACCAAATGAGTTCCTTGTGAGGGAATCCGTCTCCTTTGATCTTACGATATTCAAATGGCTATATTTGGAGCCTGGTTTGGAGTGGGGCTACGACAAGTGCAGTATAAATCACTCTACTCTCAATTGCGGGTTTAAATATATTCGGCCTTATAGCCTTCGACTCGCGGCGGGTCCAATCGATCGTTCGGTGTACCGGCTTTCCTCCGGCCCCCCCGTCGCTTGGATCGGTGAAATCCCTTGGAATGAATTCGTCAGCGCAGTGCGGCTGTCAAAATTGCAGCGTCTCTACAAGGTCCCTGACGTGTGGCCTAGGAAGTGGTTTCTTGAGCCAGACTTTTCGGAAAAAATCCGCGCTTTTCAGAATCTTCCCGATCAAATTGGCGTCTGGATACCATGGCCGCGTCCACGCTGGGAGTTAGGAGATTTGCTGCCCGTAATTGGGTTACCTTCAATGTGGCAGATGCCTGCCAATCCGAATGATGGCGAGCCTTGGTGGGAGGGTCCTTTTGTACGGTTGGATTCCTGGGTGGAGGACGACGCGACCGTGAAGCTTCATTATACGGTCTCCCGTCAGGTGCGCGTGCCCTTCGGCGCTCCGTGGACCGTTTCTGCCGGTTCCGACATTCAAGTGCCGAATGTAAATCAAGGGGCCAACATTCCGGCCACGCTTAAAAACATTCAAAATCCAGCCGTCAGTGGATATACCGTTGGCTGGACCGTGGTTGAGACGCCGACTGGCGCGGCCATCAACGGAGGGGCCATAGGTGCCAACAGCCAGTCCGTACTGAACGGGTGCTTCTATTCCTCCGGAGCAGGTACGCTCAACCCCGTTGTCAGCTTCACCCAGAGCGGGCGATATCGCCTCCGGGTCACGGTAAGCAAGTCTGGCTATGACAGTGCCGAAGACGAAGTCCAGGTGATGGTTGGCACAACCACGGCCGATCTCACCGGTCCCGACTTGGTGTCGTTCAATCAGCGTTTGGACGGCAGTGCGATTCCTGTCATTGATCTTTTGAGCCCCACTACCACTCCAGTCAGGGGAACAGCCACCTTCACCGTTTCCGCCACCCTTGGTGGCGTTCCACAGTTGCCGACGGTCACCAGCTGGGACACAACCCTGACGCCAACGATGGCGTATGATCCCAATGGGCAACCCACCGGCAAACCTACGATTACCGCTAATGGCGCAACTGCCCAGGTCGTGTTTCCGACACCGGGTCTTTACGAGATTCGCGCCCAGTCCAATTATGGCGTCGTTCGAAAGCGCATCTCGGTCAATGCCGCTCCTGCCCCGAACATCGTGGGGCCAGACGGAACGCTGGACCTGTCTGTTCCCCCGAAAGGTTGCGTGGTGGTCGGCTCACCGGAGAGTGATGATGGCCTTCCCGCATGCTCAGACCCGACTTCGCCGACCGACAAAACCGTTTCGTGCCTTCACTACTCATGGCGCGCCAGTGATCCGCGTATCCAAATCAGCGACCGCCAGTCACCGTCACCCAGGATTACCCTGTCACCGCTTTCTGCAGGGGACGTCGATCCCGCGATGACTCTGACGGTCGAGGTGAGCGATGGTCAGTTGACAGGCAGAAAGACAATCAACGTGCTGCGGTCACTCGACGATCCCTACGTCCCGGCGCGACATCTGACGCTGCCTCCCGGTAGGGATGAAATGGTGATCCCGGTGGTGAGCGGCCTCGGAACCGATCAGGGGCAGATCATCTACGTGAAGGTTAGCACGGGATTCAAGGGAGTAGTTGAACTGATGCCCGGAGGCAAATCCCTGCACTACCGGAAATCATTCGAACCAGTCTGCGGCGCTTCCCTTGAGGACCGATTTGGCTGTATGGTCAGTGATGCTTCCGGCATTCCGCACTGGGAATACTTTGCGGTCCGGCTGGTCCAGAACCTGACTCCCTCAGATTATGACGTTGTGGATGTGGATTGCTTGACCAACCGGTATCGCCGGGGCTGGCCGCTGCTTCTTACCAACGTCGGGGCCAATTACAGGGTCGCAGCCGGCCAGGTCTTCGATGGAGTCATCCTGAATTCGGTCAAGGTGGTTCGCCGCGGGTGCGCACTTTGTGGAAACTTAGACGTCAAATATCAGCTGATCGGCGTCCAGAACATCGGAACCACAACCCAGGCGCAGAATTGTGTCGCCATCAATTTTGGGCAGGGCGATTTGGGAGGAGCGGACGTGGCGTTCTCACTTACTGCCCAACAAACCGGGACGACCGAGCTCCAGGCACTTCTTCAGACGGATGATAACGTCGTTGTCTCATGGCCGATGACTGTGACTGTCAATCCCGGCTCTTCCGGTATTGCTTGCAGCATGGCGGGGAATCCGGTGAACACAGAGGTTCGGTTGGGCGACATCATCCAATTGGACCCCCAGGTTGTCTTAGGGACCAACACGGTTTTGTGGACCATGCCGACAGGGGGAAGCATTGTCCTGCTGGATGCAGCCAATCTGATCAACCCCAGAATTGCCTTCGCCAAGACGGGTATCTTCACGGTGGACCTATCCATCAACAATGGAGCCTGCCATCAGAGCTATTCCTTTACGGTGATGGAGCCTGCTGATCCTCCGCTTTACGCGGGAAAGTCCTATGAACTCGATCTGAATTCAAATGCAGGGTATCCGGTTCAAGGTAATTACTGTATCAAGACCCTCAGTCCGGCCGGCAGCACGGTTCGTACCCTGCCTGACGGCGTGACTGGGGTCTCGGGGTGCAGCGGTGGCAGATCCGTCACTTTGTCGGGCAGCGAGCCTTTAGTTCTCCTGCCGGAGCAGCCCGGAGTCTATGTCATCAGCATCACAGATCCGAACAGCAACACGATCATCAAGTCCATCCGTGTCGCTCCGACATCGGAAGCCCCTCCCGACCCCAATGCGCCCGTGCTGACCGTAGATGCCTTGGTCTCCACGCTGCCGGACAACACCCAACGTCGGATTGGATTGAGTCTTTCCCAAGATCAACCCACCATCGCACACGATGCTGGACCGTTTAAATTGACAGGCTCAGTATCGGTTGCCACGGGCAAATATTATGAAGTAAGGCTGGAGCGAATCGGCAGTGGGGCGGGTTTCTTCCTTCCGTTCACAGGAGCGGGTGTGCCCACAGCCCAGCAGGCGCGACGGCCAGTCGGCGACGCCTATGACTTGGGCACACGTCGCTATCTCTTTGCCGATTTTAACTTCAGGGATATTCCCAACGGCGACTACAAGCTGTCGGTGGTGCTGTTCAACACGGGAACTCTCACCGACAACAATTACGTTGCGTTAGAGGAACGCTACATTTCCCTCCAGGTACCCCGGCACAGCGGACACTTGGAGTTCTCCCGCACCGATGCCGTCATTGGCAGCGGCGATTCGGCCATCAAGATTGAGCGCACCTACAATTCAGATGACGCACTTGGTAGTGAAAACCAGTCGCTTAACCGCACCCGGCTCGGGCCAGGCTGGCGGGGCGCCAGTCCGATCGTGAGCCTCCAACTCCTCGAGCGGAGAAAGTCAGACACGATCACTTCAGCCAACATACGCGACCCGAAGAGCAGCCGCGACATCATCGTGGTTCCCGGCGGTAGCGCCGAGGGCATCCGCTACGGATTTTCCGGCTATATCGAATCGCCCTACTGGGCGTCAGATGAGGGGCTGGGCATTGTGGAACCTCTGCCCGGAGAAGCCTTCCGTACAACAAACCCGAATGATGACTTCGACCCCTGGGACTACTTTAAAACCGACGGCACCCCGGGGGCGATGGGGCGCTACTCCTTTATCATCACAGTGGGCGACAGCAAGTCCCAGGACGAGTTCGACTTCTCCGGCTTCCAGTGGGTCGCCCCCGGTGGTGCCCGATACGTCTTCACCCGTGGTGCCTCGGTGCCCCGCGACTGGATACCGACGGCAGGGATGCGGAACTATGACACCCTGACATATCCTCAGCCCCCCTCGCTGGCTGAGATAGACCTCACGGATGGCACCGTCATCATTCCCAAGGAGGTGACCGTGGGTGCCCAGTCCGCGACAGACTTGGAGGTGTATCCTGGCGGCACCGGTATAGGCATGAGCCGCCGTGTCCGCTTGCTCTACTCCAATGTCACTGTAAACGGTGCGACGGCGAAGCAGTTGCAGCAGGTTCAGGATGCCACCGTGACGGCTTCCCCGGTCACTTTGGTGAGCTATACCTATTATTCCAATGGGACATTGCAGAAGGTGGTCCGCCGCACCGTGGTTCAGAACGACAGCGGGGCCACACCCTACTCGGTGGATCAGGCCGAGACCTACTCCTACGAAGTCACGCGGCCTCAATTGCTTACTTCCATTGCCAACGAAGCCGGGCAGATCGTGTTGTCGGCCAGCTACGATGCGGCCGGGCAGATGAAGCTGATGACGGATGTGGAAGGCGTCGCACAGTCCGTCCGCGAAATTGCTCCGGGTGGGGGAGACGGGATGCCCCCTGGCAGTTCGGGCGAGATCGACCACACCTTCACGCTTATCGGCAACCTCACCCCGGCAGAATACCGGGCCTCGTCCGGATATAGCACCGATGCGTCAACCATCTACAACTGGATTACCACGGGAACGGGAAACCGACATTACCTGAAGATCAGCAACAGCGATCCCAACTCCGCCGGGATGGCCAGAACGGTCGTTATCACGGTACCCGCATTCAGCGTCGGAGGGGCCAACGGACTGACGCAGGTGGATGTCCCAGCCATGGGCAAGGTCATCAACCGCAGCTATGACGATACTCTCCCAACCGGGGCGACATCCATCCCGACGGGAAGGCGGCTGCTGTCAGAAATGGTCCGCTATAACGATTCAGCCGATCATGGCAAATTCACCTACTACGAGTATGGGAACAGCGACCTGCCGATCGTCGTGCGAAACCCAAGCCGTGGCGGGACGACGCACACAATCTACGACGAGGCCGGCAAAATCGTCAGCCGAGGGCCGGGGGAACCAAACGAGAACGCCCTGGATGAGACGACCATTTACGATGACGCCACCGGTCGCGTCAGTAGCACCACTGATGCCCGAGGACTGACGCTCACTTACAGTTATGATCAGGCCACCGGCAGGCTCGACACGGTAGCCGAGAGTTGGAAGGACGCCACGGGGGGCACGGTCACGGGCACTACCACCAAATCGATCTATGCAGCCTCGAATGACACGGTCTCTGGTCGTTGGAAGACCGGTGATTTGATCAGGACTGTGGTGTCCGGCAAGCGCAGTGATGGTTCGTCTGGAGTTCTCTCTCGCACGGATTTCGAATATGACAGCCTTGGAAGGAATGTTGTCGAGCGGCGGTTTCGGGCCATCTATGCTGCCACCGACTTTGCGACCGCCACAGGCAGCCTGACAGTCGCCGTTCCGTTCAATCTTACGGGGGACATCACCGACACGACCCGGGTTAAGGCGTCCGTCACCAAGCAGGTCTATGATGAGGCGGGGCGCGTTCTGGAGACGCAGGTATATGAGGAGGATGCCGGCGGTACGCGCATCTCACCCGATCCGATCCGCAAGACGCGCAGCGTCTATGACGCCCTGGGAAGGCTGGAGTCAATATTTGATGAATACGGCAACAAGACCCGCTATTATTACGACAAGGCCGGCAACCGGGTGCAGACCATGCTGCCCGGCGGTGCCGTCCTCCGCACCCTCTATGACATCAACCGCCGCCCGATCATCAGCCAGCGAGAATACCTGCCGTTCGCCGGGAATGACCTTGAAAGCTCTGATTCTGCCGCCACACGGACGGTTTACGACGGCTTTGGCCGCGTCTTCTACACCGAGCTGCTGCCCAAAGTCACCTTGTCCATTGTGACGGATGCGGCACTGACGGTTCCCACGGTGGTGAACGGCACAACCACGGGCACGGCATCCCTGTTTACCTACTCGGTTCAGCTTGTGTCCGCCAGCAGCGGAGTCGCCCGCTCCGAGCAACATTACAACGCTAGCGACGAAGCCCTCGAAAGAATCGAATTCCTGTCCGCTTCAGGACAGGGAGGCCCGGTCAACCTCACAAAATCCACTACGGGCAACGTTGGCGACTATCCAATATTCCGTCAGCAGGAAGTCGGTTCTGCCAGCATTGCACAAGCTGGCTCCATACCTTCCGTCAATGGAGATTTGGAACGTCAATCATACGAGGAGGTTGATTCCACCGGCCGGCTCGTGCAATCTTCCGTGCAGGTGCGGACTTCCGCCGGGGCAAGCACATTCACTGATGAACCGACCACTTATGAATACCGCCTACCAACCAACTATGCCGTGGATACTCCGGATGTTCGGCAAGTTGTGAAGTATGATGCTGCACGCGTGAAGCCGGATGGCAGGCTGGCCACCACGGATGAAGAGAAGACATCGGTCGGCACCAGCGAGTTCGACGCCCACGGTAACATCACTAAGGTCACCGATCCTTCCGGCTCGATTACGGAAAAGAGCTACGACGACTCAGGAAGACTCACGCGAGTCCGGCAATGGATTAGCGGGGTAGCCTCGGATACGCTTTACCGCTATGACGAGGCCGGAAATCTCGTCTGGCGGCGTGACGCTCTCAACCGCGTCATTTGTAACGAATATGATTATCTGGGACGACGCACCAAGCGAACGTCACCGAGCGTCTCCAACAACACGGGGGTTGGGACTTGGGCGTATGATTTCGTTCAGTCCGGTGCTTGGGTCTGTCGGCTTGACTACACCGACCTGGCCGGTACAACGATGAGGCAGGAATTCGATGCCCGCGGTCGATTGATCAAGGAGTCGCCACTGTTGCCTGCTGCGGGCGACACCTTCTATTCGTTCGCCTACATCCGTCTGGCTCAGCTTCCGACTTGGATTCCGGGTGCCGTTGCCAATCAGTCCGCCCAGCTGCGCACCGTGACGGAACTTCTGAGTGATGGCGTCACACCCACCCGCACCAACTCGATCTTCTACGACGGCGCTTGCCGTTTGCGGGCCAAGGGCACGCCGGAGGGCACCATCTGCTACACGTACGATGCGGTGACCGCACGGCTCTCCGGTTTGAAGGCATACCGCGCCGCTTACACGGTCGACACCGGCGGCACTGAGACTTGGGGAGGAAACTCCACCTACGGTCCAGCCGCGGGCACCCTTCTGCCCGACGTGGATGTCAGCTATGCGTGGGATTACGCCGGACGCCTCGCCAGTGTGACTGACAACAAGCTAACCACGGCCGACAAAACCACCACTTACGTCCATGAGGCGGGCCGACTGCTGGGACAGCGCTATCCCAATGGCCTTACTACGGTGTTCAAATATGACTCGTTGGGCGACCTCAGCGCGATTGAGTTCAACCGAAAGGATGCGGCGGGGTTCACGCTGGACGACATCACCGCAGGGGCCACGCCGTATTGGAGCCGGACGCCCAAGGCCTCCCTGGTCTACACGCGCGACTTTGCCGGGCAGCGGCGGCGGAGCCTGGACCTGCTGCCGCAGGCCAATGTCGCCGACGGCACGCCACTCAAGCGCCAGTTCCAGCATCAGTACGACAGTGGTCACCGCCTGATTACGGAGTGGGTGGCCACCGACACCACTGCGGGGACTGCTTTCACCCTGGGCACCGATTTCAACGCCGCCCCATCGTCGGCCAACCTGGCAACTGTGGCTTACGCGATGAACCTCGTGGGCAACCGCGGCAGCCGCACCAAGACTGTTTCGGGAACGGACCCGCTCGGTGCCGCCATAGCCGTGAGCGTTGGAACCTATGCCTACGACAATCAAGATAGGGCGACCACGGTGGGTGCCCTGGCTCCGACGTGGGACGCGCGAGACAACACGCTGAATCCCGGCTACGGCAAGACCTACGGGTGGGACCGCCGAAACCGGCTTGTGAAGGTCACGGCAGGAACGGTGACAACCCTGGGCTACGATGCCGAAGGTCTGCGGGTGTCCAAGCAGGTGGGTGGCGGTTCGGTCACGAACTATCTGGTGGATACATTCAGTCCGACAGGATACCCGCAGGTGTTGGTTGAGTATACCGGCGCCGGCACCGGACGTCAGCCCCAGCGGACTTACACCTACGGGCTGGACCTCATCAGCCAGAGGACGATTTCGGGTGGCTTGGTGGAATTTTTCAGCAACGATGCCCTTGGCACGACGCGCTTTCTCACCAGGTTCGACCCAGGGGTGACGTCATTGGATGGACAGTTGGGCGAACTGACCACGCAGACGTTTACCTACGACGCCTACGGGCTGCTGGCCAGTGGCAGTGCCACCGCCACCGCCTATCTCTACACGGGCGAGCAGTGGGACAACGACGTGGGGGCCTATTACCTCCGCGCCCGCTGGTATCTCCCCGAGTGGGGCCGGTTCCTGAGTCGGGATTCCTTCGAGGGCACGCCCAATGACCCGCTCTCGCTTCATAAATTCATCTATTGCGCCGCTGATCCGGTCAACCGGATCGACCCGTCCGGAAATGAATACACGATCTCCGGCCAAACCGGACTGATGGGGAATTTGGGCACAGTAACACGATTCACCACATCGGTTCTCCGAACCGCGTATAAAGCAAAGACCACGCTTGAGTTCATGCAAGACATGCTCGAACTGGGGAATTTTCTTTTGAGCGGCGAATTCACCACCCTGATTCGCTCCAAGATTCAGGATTCCATTGATGTCACCAAAGCGGTGAACGTTGATGAGGCTGTCGAAAGCCTATTGCGGCACACCGATACATTGATGATTCACTCAACAACTGCTTGGGGTCCATGGATGGTTGCGAACGCAAAGAATGTGGACAGATTCGTGATCTATCTTCCGACCGCTCCTGGCGTTCCTTACTTCGAAACCAAAATACCAACGCCAAGTCGATTGAAGGTTGACCTTGCGCTTGGATTTGGGTCTGGCAATGACGAAAGAGCAAGCAGGAGCAAGGGTGGCCGCTTGACCGGTGTTGGGGTTGGTTTGAAAGGTGATAGGCAATCGAAGCAGGTTTGGCGGATGGATTTTCATCCAGCCCACGACATTCGAGGAACCGGTGACCACGCTGCCTCTTCCGACATTTTGGTGGGATTTGTCAGGCCGTGGGATAAAGATTAAGACCCCCGATATGAAAGAGGATATCGGTCTTGAAGCGTTCTCGATTGCGGTAGCCATAGGCTTTCTTGACCAGGCCAGCGATTCGATTG
>CAITXU010000164.1 GCA_903896505.1 uncultured Verrucomicrobiota bacterium
AGCCTTTGACCAGGGCGACATCGTTATGGGCCACCCGCATTCCGCGCCCTCCACCACCGGCGACGGCTTTGATCATCACGGGATAACCAATCTTGCGAGCAGATGCGAGTGCCTCTTGTTCCGTGGCGACCAATCCATCCGACCCTGGCGGAGTGGGAACTCCGGCTCGTTTCGCCAGATTTCGGCTGGAGGCCTTGTCACCCAAGGCATTCATCGCTGCTGAACGGGGTCCGATGAACCGAATGTTGCAGCTCTCGCAGACGTCTGCGAAATGAGCATTTTCGCTTAGAAATCCGTATCCGGGGTGGATGGCATCTACGTCGGAGATTTCGGCTGCCGAAACCAAACGGTCGATCCTCAGGTAGCTGTCGGCGCTTGGACCCTCCCCAATGCAAATAGCCTCGTCGGCCACTTCGACATGCATTGAGTTGGCGTCGGCCTTGGAATAAACCGCCACCGTTTTAATGTTGAGCTCTTTGCATGCGCGTATGATGCGCATGGCTATTTCGCCGCGATTGGCGACCAGTATCTTTTCAAACATGCGGAATAGGGCCCCCCTTTGGCGGTCGTCCGGCGAGACCAAGTCCCGGGTCGACTCGAAAAGGGGAGCAGAAAGTCTAGAGAGGGCGGATTTTGAACAACGGCTGGCCAAACTCGACAGGCTTGGCGTTTTCAGCCGGGATGGAGGTGATGACGCCACGGACCTCCGCCTTGACCTCATTCATGACCTTCATGGCTTCAATGATACAGACGACGGTGTCGGGTCCCACTTCAGAACCCACGTCGACATAGGGAGCCGCCTCCGGGGATGGCGAACGATAAAAGGTGCCGATCATCGGGGACTTGATCTCCGAATCATTGGAACCTCCCGAATGGCTTACGGCCGGATGGGCCGCCCGTGCCAAGGGAACATAGGCAGTCAGCTCAGGATCGTCGATGGGCGTTACTCCCACGTTCGAGCTCGTGTTCCCCAATGGGCGTCGGAGTTTGATTTTGAAGTCGTTCAGCTCAAGTTCGAACTCGGTGAGCGAGTTCTTTTTCATCAAGTCAATGATGGCTTTTATTTCTTTCAGATCCACAGAGGGCTCCAGTTTTGCGCCACGATTAAGCTCGTGAGCAGTCAATGTTCGGGGAAGGTGTCAACGCGGGCGGCTTGTGAAGTGCCGTTCTTTATTTCAGTCGCGCAGGCTAGGCAGGCAGTGCGGGGATGGTCAAGTGCGAACAGGAACGTTAATTGGTCGTCAAACAATGGGATAATCGAGGTTTACGCAACATTTGTAACGGTAACGCAGGCCTCTAGTCCCAACAGGTACGAGTGAGCTCCAAATCCAGAGATCTGGCCGCGGCAGACCGCTGCAATCAACGATCGATGTCTGAATTCTTCCCGGGCATGAATATTGGAGAGATGAACTTCCACCACTGGCAATCCCGTAGCCAGAATGGCATCGCGAAGGGCTACACTGGTATGCGTGTAAGCCGCAGCGTTGAGCAGGATGGCGTCAAAGTTTCCACGGGCTTCCTGAATCCAGGTCACCAACTGGCCTTCATGGTTACTTTGCCGGAATTCGACTCCCACCCCGAGCTTTACGGCCCTTTCCCGGACCAACGATTCAAGTCCGGCCAGTGTCAATGTTCCGTAAATTTCAGGCTGGCGTGTTCCCAATAGATTGAGATTGGGTCCGTGAAGTACGAGTACGTTCATCCGCAAATTGGATTCAATCGCCAGGCAGCAACCGGCTGCGAGGGCCATCGAACCCGCTAACATTCCCTTTGAATGACAGCTTTCCAGGCTGCTGTCGAGAATTCCGTGACCTGGACTGACTACTCGACGGTTGGACCCTTGGTGACGAGGAAGTTACAAATTGGGTAATTCCACTATTGACTTTGGCCGGTCCGAGGAGCAGGGATAGGTTGTGAGCTCCGATGAGGCGCTCATCCTGCGGAAGGCCGTTCTTCAGCGACCCGTTACCGCGAGGGATATTAACCCAGAAGCTGAACAGTGACGTCATGGTTAAGACCACTGAAATCATTGCGGAGACTCTCCGTGATGCCAAACACCCGTTCCGCGGTGTCGCGGATCGGCCAAGCAAACCCACAAAACACCGGTATGAACGTCGCAAGGCGCGCGCCTGTCTGAAGGGTGTCGATTGGGATGAAATACCGGGCTCAGCCTGAACCAAAACCCACGGAAAAGCCGCCGCCGACCCGATATCGATTCACGATGGTCGTCGGAATGGAGCAGGCTTGCAGAGGCAGCTCGAACAATGGATAGGTAGTTGATGCTCCGTTCTGTTCTGTCGGTTTTGTTGATTCTGGCGACGGCGGCTTTTCCCCGAGCCGGGGATTGGCCGTGCTTTCTGGGGCCCAATGGCGACCAGAAGTCCAGTGAGACCGGACTGGTCTCGAACATCCCTCCGCGGGGCCTTCCCATCGTGTTCGACCGCCCTGTGGGCACAGGTTATAGTGCCCCGTCCGCGGCATTTGGCCGGTTGGTTTTATTTCACCGTCTGGGTGGAGAGGAAATTGTCGAGGCATGGAATTCCGACACGGCGGTGCCATTGTGGCGGTCCTCCAGTGCCACTGCGTATCAAGACCCCTACGGCTACAATAATGGGCCCCGCTGTACCCCATTGCTTACCTCGAATCGAGTCTACACGTTCGGGGCGGAGGGCCGACTCAGCTGTCTGGACCTTGCTGATGGTTCCGTCATTTGGCGACGCAACACATCGGAGGATGCCGAAGTTCCAGAGGCCTTTTTCGGTGTCGGTAGTACACCGATATTGGAGGGAGGCCGTCTGATTGTCCAGGTGGGCGGACAACCGAATTCTGGCGTGATTGCCTATGATCCGAATTCGGGCAAGCCAGTCTGGAGATCTGTGGGTGAAACCAACTGGCAGGGCCAACCCATGCACGGCTGGCCGGGAGACCGGAAGGTGGAATGGCGGACGTGGGACAAGCAGGCGAGCTATTCTTCGCCGGTGGCAACCACGGTTCAAGGTCGTCGGGTGGTTTATTGTCTGATGCGTCAAGGGCTCGTGGCACTCGACCCCGCCGACGGAAAGGTCCTATTTTCCCGCTGGTTTCGAGCAAGGGTGGAGGAATCGGTAAACGCGGCCAATCCGGTGGTGGCAGGTGCCGAAGTGCTGATATCGAGCGCTTACTACCGGACAGGGTCCGTGTTGCTCGAGTATGTGCCCGGACAATCATCGGCGGTGGAGCGTTGGTCAGGGTTGGGACTTGAAGCACACTGGAGCACGCCTGTCTTGCTGGACGGATATTTATTTGGCTTCAGCGGGCGGAATGAGCCGGATGCACGCCTCCGGTGCGTTGAATGGAAGACGGGCACTATCGCATGGGATCGCGACGAACACTGGGAAAAGCACAGTTCTGCCCAGCCCTCCGTTTTTGGACGCGGCTCGTTTCTTTACGCCGACGGCCGATTGTATGCGTTGGGTGAAGGTGGCTTGTTGGGCATCTTCCGACCCAGTCCGACTGCGTGCGAGGAGATCAGCCGATGGCAGGTCCCGAGTCTACATTATCCCTGCTGGGCAGGGCCTGTCCTATCCAATGGACGCATGTATCTCCGAAGCGAGGACCGACTGGTCTGTCTTGATCTTCGAGGAAATGCCAAACTCAAATAATGTGGGGACTGGAGCCCGTGACAGAGAGTTGATACCGCTGTCCGACATGTCGAACCCGAACTTCTTCACCAAAAACTTCTGACAGGTTTTTGGAGTTCAATTGAGCCGGCAGTAGGCCAATAGCCATGACCATTCCGGCTTTCAAGAGGAGCCCATTCGTAAACAGTGGGCAAATCTCTTCCACGTGATGCGTCACCAGGATGAGTGTCGGGGCTTCCGGTTGTCGGCCCCAACGCTCAACAAATTTGAGAAATCGGTCGCGGGCGACCGGGTCAAGACCGGCGCATGGTTCATCGAGAATCAGAATTCGGGGTCTGGCCATCAGAGCCCTGGCGATCAGGACCCGTTGCCGCTCCCCCTGACTGAGGACAGCCCAAGTTCTGTTTTCCAGATGACTGCCCTCCACCTGGGCGAGGAGTTCGCGAGCGGCTCGTTGATCCTCCCGTGACGGAGTCCCCCAGAAATCAATCATGGCATAGCGTCCGCTGGCCACGCTGAATAGGGCTGGCTCATCATCGGCCATTCTCTGGCGTAGCGATGAACTGACCAATCCCACCTGACACCGGAGGTCACGCCAGTCACTGGCACCAAATCGACGTCCGAGAACTTCGACGCGTCCCGAAGTGGGTGTCAGATAGCCGGTCAGGGCCGAAAGCAGAGAGGTCTTGCCGGAGCCATTTGCCCCGAGGATGACCCAGTGTTCGCCCGGATTAAGGGTCCAGCTGACCTCGGAAAGGATCAGGGTGGAATCTCGTACGATGGTGAGACGGTCGACCTCCAGAACAGGGGGGCGAGGCACCGTTGCGTTGGTGCCAAGCTGGGAAGCCGTGCCTCGGGAAGAAGTCCGATGGGCGGAGGGCTTCAATGTCTGCCGAAGATGCGATTGGCTTCCTCGAGGGTCTCCTTGGAACCGATATCAAACCAGAGACCCGGCACGGTCCAGGTGTAGACGGCAGTTCGAGGATAAAGCCATTGGATCAGCCGTCCCGGTTGGTCGGGATTATTTCCCTCGGCGATGTATTGGCGAATCAAGGGGAGGACGGCTTTGGGATAATAGTAGAGGGCAATGCCAATCTGGCTGCTGGCGGGATGGGCGGGTTTCTCTTCAAAACTCAGAATTCGACCGGTGTCATCCACATCGACCACTCCGTATTTCCTGGCCTGATCCATCGATCCCACGTCGTAGATGCCCAGAACGGGTTGATTCTTTTCAACACAGAAGGAACCGAATTCCTGAAGCGTCTGACTGAACAGATTGTCTCCCGCGACAACGACGATGTCGTCGTCGAGGTTTTCCCGGTTCAGGACCAGATGAAGGTCGCCAATCGCTCCCAGTTTGTTCGTATCATCCGTGGAACCATCGTTGACGATGGTAAAGTTCAGCGGAGTTTTTGCGGTCCGATAGTTTTCCGCCCAACGCTCAAAATGCCCCGCAAATTTGGCGTTGGTCACCAGGTAGACCCGATCGAGACCAGGAATCGTTGCCAGGTTGTCGAGCACATAGTCCACCATGGGCTTGCCCGCCACTGTGAGCAATGGTTTGGGCTGGGTCAGCGTCAGCGGATAAAGGCGCGTGGCGTAGCCGGCAGCAAGGATGATGACTTTCATTGATTAGCGAAAAGGCTGGAGGAAGAATCTCCATGAATCGGTTCGAAATCAAAGCCTATACTTTTGCTGGCATAGGATACTAGCGGTCTGAGAAGAGCTCTGGTGCAACGCTCTGGGCAAGAGTCCTGGATTGGCGTTCCACCTCGGCGGCACTTCCGTTGGCGAGGGCGGATTCAGCGAGTGCCACCGCCTCGGTGTATTTCAATCGTCGCACCAAGAATTTGGCTTCGGGCAGGACCGATGCCGTTGCGCTCAATTCATCGACACCCAAACCGACGAACAGCGGAATAAAGGCCGGATCGCCAGCGGCCTCGCCGCAAGCACTGACTCGGCAACCATGGGCGCGGGCCGCCTGAACTGTCAGAGCAATCAGCCGCAAGACGGCCGGATGACCAAACCGATGCAACGATGCGACCCGCTCGTTCATTCGGTCCACGGCGAGGGTGTACTGGGTAAGATCATTGGTCCCGAGACTGAAGAAGTCGACATGAGGCGCCAGTTGATTGGCGATGAGGGCGGCCCCAGGTACCTCAATCATCATCCCAACTTGGAGCTCCTCATCGAAGGGGATGCCATCCTTCCGGAACTCCTGCCGACATTCCTCCAAAATGGCGTTGGCGGCGACGAGCTCCTCCAGACTTGAAATCATGGGATACATCAACCGCACTTTGCCGAATGCACTGGCCTTCAGGACCGAGCGGATTTGAGCGGCAAACCAATCGCGATGCACGAGGCTGATCCGGATGGCTCTCCATCCTAAAAAGGGATTTGCTTCGGGCGTGGCTCCCGGGAAAAGTTTGTCGCCCCCAAGGTCCATCGTGCGGATGACCACGGCGTTAGGGGCAGCAGCTTCCGCAGCGGAGCGATAGGCGGCGGTTTGTGCCTCCTCATCGGGAAGTTCTCCCGGTTTCAGGAATAGGTATTCCGTCCGAAACAGCCCGATACCTTCGGCACCGACCTGCCGCGCCTCGGCCACATCCCCAGGCTCGTCGATATTTGCTGCCAGGACTATTCGATGTCCATCCAGGGTGACAGCAGGTTGTTCCCGAAGATCCAGTAATCGTTGGTCAAGTGCGGCACGGCGTTCGCGAATCTGGCCATATTGAAACAGGGTCGCGTCGGTCGGGTTGATAATCAAAGCCCCACCATGACCGTCGATGAGCGCATAGTCGCCACTGTGGACCCGGCGTGTGGCCTCGGAAAGTCCCACGATGGCGGGAATTCTTAGCTTTCGAGCCATGATGGCGGTATGGCTGGTGACTCCTCCGGATTCAGTAACAAAGCCCAGCACCACTCTGCGGTCCAGCATTGCCGTTGTGCTGGGAGCAAGATCGTGAGCCACAATGATCGACGGCTGCGTCAGGCGCGCCAATCCCTGCTCGGCGGCGAGGCCCATCAAGTTGTTGAGAACTCGGTGGCCAATATCCCGAATATCCGCAGCCCGTTCCCGGAGATACTCATCTTCGACTGCTTGCAGGGCCGCAGCGTACTGGTTGATGACCTCTTGAAATGCCCATTCTGCATTGACGCGATCGTTCGTCATCCGACGGATGACCTGTTGTGTCAGGGTCGGATCTTCGAGCGTGAGCAGATGGGCATCAAAGATTCCGGCCTCCTGCGCCCCCATCGCTTCACTCACCTTGTGTTGTATGTTCTGAATCTGTCGCCGCGTCTCGATCAGCGCGTCTTGAAATCGAATTCTTTCTGACTCGACCTGGCTCTCAGGAATGGTCCGCTGGGCCACTTCCGGTGCCGCCTGGCGAAGCACAAGGATTCGGGCATGGACGACGCCCCCGGCGGCGGGAGTACCGCGATAGATGCGTTCCCCACCAGACGCATTCCGAACTTCGTCGTTCATGTGAGTGTGAGGAAATTGCCCAGCAGTTGCCGTCCGTTTTCCGTAAGAATGCTCTCGGGATGGAATTGGACCCCCCAGATGGGCAGATGGCGATGACGAAGTCCCATGACCTCATCTTCGTCAGTCCACGCGGTCACCTCCAACTCCGGAGGCAGCGTTTCGCGGCGGACCACCAGGGAGTGATAGCGCGTGGCCTTGAACGGATTGGGCATCCCGGCAAACAGGAACTGTCCGTCGTGATGAATGGCCGAGGTTTTCCCATGCATCATCCGATGATTGACGACGACGGTTGCTCCGAAGGTGTGGGCGATGCACTGGTGTCCGAGGCAGACCCCCAGCAACGGCACGCGGCGGTCGGCAAATCCACGGATCAAATCGTTGGAGAGGCCTGCCTCACGGGGTGAACATGGTCCGGGCGAAATCAGAACCCGTTCCGGATTCAGTGCCATGGCTGCTGCCACGGTAATCTGATCGTTACGGTGCACCTGCATCCGTGCACCCATCTCTCCCAGATACTGGACCAGATTGAAGGTGAAGGAATCGTAGTTGTCGATGACCAGGAGCATGGCGTTGGACGGTAGGGAATTCAGGCCGACTTGGAAAGAGATCGGGATGCGATGGATCGACTCGGCCAGACGACGATGGCCACGCCGGTCAGCAAGACCGATGCAGCTACAATCGCGTGCCCGGAAAGTTCCTCTCCCAACAGGAACCAGCCCAAAAAGACGGCCACAACAGGATTCACGTACGCATAAGTGGAGACGCGCGAGGGCGTGCTGACCTTAAGCAGCCAGACATAGGCACTGAAGCCAATCCAAGATCCAAACACCACCAGGTAACCAAGGGAAATCCATCCATCCCTGGCCACGGAGTCCGGTCTCCAGTGGTTAAACTCCCCATGCAATGCAGCCAGAACCAGCAGAATGACACCGCCGCAGGACATCTGGGCTCCTGACATCATCCATGGAGACGACGGCTTTTCGAGATGCTTGACCAGGAGTGATCCGGCAGCCCAACTGATGGTGGCGGTGACGAGCAGCGCAAGCCCTCCAATAGGCACGACCAGGGAACTCGCGTCCCCGGTTCGCGAAAATGAGAGATAGGCGACTCCGATGATTCCAAGCATGATACCCATCCACGCGCGGCGGGACGGACGTTGACCTCCGGGACGAATCCAGTCCCCCAAGGCAAACCAGACAGGGGTGGTTGCGATGATTAAAGCGGTGATCGACGAAGGAACATCCCTCTCGGCCAGAACCACCAATCCGTTGCCACCCACGAGCATCAATCCGCCGGTAATCGCGGCGGCCCGCCACTGCTTGAACGTCGGCCAGCTCGCGCCGAAAAGAGCGGCCACCAGCATCAGAACCGGACCAGCAAAGCTGAAGCGACTTCCCCCGAGTAGAAAGGGCGGGAGAGTCTTCACCCCAATTCTTATGGCAAGATAGGTGGAGCCCCAAATCAAATAGACTGCCGCGAACGCCAGGCAGATGGCGAATAGCGATGGCGTTCCGGGTCGAGTGGAAGGAGATTTCATATTGGGAGCAACCCTTGGACCCTGGGACGGGAATACAAAAAACCCGCCAACCTGGGTGGGAGGCGGGTTTTTAGTAAGCAATATCCAGATTCCTAAACTTCAACCCTCCGCCCATCGTGCCAAGTTACCTTGGCCATCGCCTGATGACGCCATGCAGCCACAGCCAACAAAGCTGCCTTCAGGCAGCAAGGTTTAACTGAGAGATGATGGATCGTACGACTCACTTTTAAGGAAGGTAGGGGAGTTCTCTGATGGAAGTCAAGCGAAGCGACTTTCGCCACAAATTTGCCTCTTCAGCCGACTTTCCAATGAGAATGCCACGGATATCGATTTCGAGGCACCTATTTCGAGGCACCCTCGACAGCGAGCAACTCGACTTCAAAGACCAGGGCGCTGTTGGGGCCGATCTTATCGCCAGCGCCTCGCTCGCCATACGCCAGACTGGAAGGAATAAAAATCTTCCATTTATCGCCTTCCTTCATCAACTGAAGGGCCTCGGTCCATCCAGGAATGACGCCGTCCACAGGGAATGAAATGGGCTCACCCCGATCCACCGAACTATCGAAAACGGTGCCGTCAACCAAGGTGCCATGATAGTGAACCTTGACGGTGTCCTTCTTTCCCGGGGTTTTGCCGGTTCCAGACTTGATCACCTGGTACTGAAGCCCGCTGGCGGTCGTCTTGACGCCTTCCTTCTTGGCGTTATCGACCAGGAATTGTTCGCCTTTCTTCTGATTTTCGGCCAAAGCCTGCTGTTGCTTGGCTGCGGCTTTCGTGCGGAACTCGTCTTGAAGCTTGGCCAGAACCTCTTTGAGTTCGGAGTCCGTGAGAGCCAGAGTTCCACCACTGTAGCCGTCGATCAGACCAGCCGCGATGGCCTTGGCATCAAAATCGATGGGCTGGCGTTTCACGCTTCGACCGATGTCTACGCCGATGGCGTAACTGCTGCGCTGAAGCGGGTTGGAAAGGTCGGGTTTATCTTCAGCGAGGGCCATGCTGACAATGAGTAAAGGCAAAATCTGACGGGAGACTCGATAGGGATTCATTCCGTGGATGAGGTGGGACCGCAGCGATGTGCTGAAGCCAGTTGAAGATAGCGTTCCTGAGGAAGCTGCTGGGGTCAAGAAAACCAGCCCGATATTTTAATGCTCCGATTTCTTACGGGCGAAAACGTGGGTGGCGTGACCAAAAAAGACCTCAGCGGCCTCCATGATCGTTTCGGAAAGAGTGGGATGGGGATGGACAATCGCGGCCAAATCTTCGGCGGTCGCACCCATTTCGATTGCCACGGCCGCTTCGCCGATCAGTTCGCCCGCTCCATGTCCAACCAGGCCCACTCCAAGAATTCGGTGCGTTTCAGGCTCCAGAATCAGTTTGGTGAGCCCATCCACGCGGTCGTAGGTCAGCGCTCGTCCGCTGGCACCCCACGGAAATTTGGCCACTTCCACCGTCAGATTTTTCTGGCGGGCTTCATTTTCTGTCAAACCCACCCAGGCAATTTCCGGATCGGTAAAGACTACGGCGGGAATGACATAGTCGCGATTGACGGGCTTGCCTTCACCGTAAATGGCTTCAACAGCGATTCGCGCCTCCTTGCTGGCTTTATGTGCCAACAGGATTCCGCCGGCGATATCGCCGATGGCGGAAATTTTCGGATCGGCGGTTTGCATCCGCTCGTCCACCTGAATGAACCCTCGTTCGTCCAGTTTTGCCTGCGTATTCTCCAAGCCCAAGTCGCGACTGTTCGGAGTCCGACCTACTGAAACCAGCACGCGATCATACAGCTCCTCGAGCGTGCGCCCCTCGAACTCACTCACGACCTTGATCTGATGCCCCACCGTTTGCATGGATTTGACCTTCGCTTTGAGGCGTGTCTCATGAAACGCCTTGCGCGCAAAGGCGACGACGGGACGAATCAAATCAGCATCGGCCCCAGCCAGGATCGATTCCGTCGCTTCAATCACCGTGACCTTGGAGCCCAAGGTGGCATACACCGTTCCCAATTCCATGCCGATGTAACCTCCACCCACGATGAGGAGAGTGGGTGGGATTTCCGGTACTTCCAGTGCCTCCGTGGAGGTCATCACTCGGGGGTTCCCCAAGTCAAAGGCAGCCGGCATCGCCGGGCGGGAACCAACTGCAATAATCGCCCGATTGAATTTAACCAACTGCTGGCCGGAAGCGGTTTCGACCCGAAGGGTATCGGAACCCTCGAAATGGCCGCGTCCCTGAATCACCGTAACGCCGCGCATTTTGGCCAGACTGGCGATTCCCTGGCCTAATTTGGCAACGATCGAATCCTTCCAGGCCCGCAATTGGTTGACGTCGATGACGGGAGCGCCAAAGGTGATGCCACGATGAGCGGATTCTCGCGCCGCCGTGATGGTGTGGGCGGCATTCAGCAGCGCCTTGGATGGAATGCATCCCCGGTTCATGCACACGCCGCCCAGTCGGGCGTCCTTTTCGACGAGAATCACTCGCTGTCCCAGGTCGGCAGCATAAAACGCCGCCGCATAGCCCCCAGGGCCGCCGCCTACGACGACAATGTCGGTCTGAATCGGGTCCATTTTTTGATCAAAGTTTAGATCGCTGCGTCCTGCTCCGGGAACTCTTCGATCGCCTTGACCAGATCGACCGTGAATCGAGCGGCTCCGCCCCCATCGATCACCCGATGGTCGTAGCTGACGGTCAAGGGAAGCAAAGGACGCGCCTCAATGGATCCCGATGCCGTGACCACGGGGGTCAGACGAGTCCTTCCAAGTCCCAGGATAGCGGTTTCCGGCTTGTTGATCACCGGGGTAAAATGAGCGCCTCCAATCGCCCCCTGATTCGATATTGTGAAAGAGCCTCCCTTCATGTCCTCTGCGCTCACTTTGCGTTCGCGAGCCTTTTCAGCCAGAGCGGCAAGGTCGCGGGAAACATCCAGCAGGGACTTTTTGTCGGCATCGCGCAACACCGGCACGAGGAGTCCGGCCTCGGTGTCCACAGCGATGCCAATATGGTAGTAGTGCTTCAGGACCAGGGTCTCGGCCACTTCGTTGACGCTGGCATTGAACTTGGGATGCCGCTTCAAGGTGTTAACCAGGGCTTTGATGAGAAAGGGCGTCGGGGAAAGTTTGACACCGAGGGCTTCGTACGATGCCTTGAATTTTTTTCGCAACTCTTCAATTCGGGTCATGTCCGCGTTATCGAACTGGGTCACGTGGGGAAGCGTGACTTTGTTCTCGACCATCCGGGCACTGATGACCTTTCGCAGTGCACTCAAGGGCTCCGAGGAAACCGGGCCAAACAAACCGAAATCCTGGTTCACCAGCGGGAAAACCAATCCTTTGGGCTCCTCCGCATGGCGGCCTGCCCGTGCGACCCCCCGTTCGAGGCGCGCAATGTACCGGGCCAAATCCTCAACAACGATGCGTCCGCCGGAAGCGCTTCCACGGACACGTCCCAATTTGATGCCCAAATCACGGGCCACCTTGCGCACATACGGCGAAGCGACTCCAGCGGTTGCTCCATCGTCTTCCGCGGACTCTGAAGGTTCGTCACCCTCCTCATCCTCATCGACTTCGGTTATGGCGACCCGCGCCGGTCGAGCCGTGGACATCGGTCCTGCACCCGGGCTTTTGGCGGCGGGCGGTGCAGCACTCGTTGAGGCGCCCGTACCTTCCAGGGTCAGGATCACGGCTCCGACCGAAATCTTGTCCCCTTCCTTGACCTTGATTTCCATCACCTTGCCACCAGAACTGGACGGAATGGGCGCAACCGCCTTTTCCTGTTCCAATTCAATCACGGTCTGGCCTGCGGTGACTGTGTCACCGGGCCTGACAAGGATGCTCACGACAGTGCCATTGTCCGCACTGTCGCCGATCTTGGGAAGTCGCACGTCCATAAAACGAGTGGCGAATGTGGGGGAAGGGGAGCAGTCGGGGAAGGGGATTTTTTCTGAAACACTCTGGAACCCGATGGAAAAGCGATTGGCCCGGCCCTTCAAACCCGCTAGTTTTTGCGCAGATTGAGGTTGTTGCCCAAATTCCAACGCCATTTCCGCGAGTTTTTACGGGAATTGGGGGAATTGTCCGTCCTGGTCATCGAGGCGGCCCGCTCCCTGCGTTACCGGACGCCTTCCTGCCGGGAGGTGCTCGCACAAATGTATTTTGTCGGTGTCCGGTCCCAAAGTGTCGTCATGACGACCGGAGCCGCCACGGGGATGGTCCTTTGTGCGCAAACCTTTTTCCAATTCCACAAGTTCAAGATGGAGTCGGCGACGGGAGCGGTTGTCAGCGTGGGAATGAGCAGCGAATTGGGACCGGTCCTTGCGGGCTTGATGTTGACGGCCCGGGTGGGGGCATCGATGGCGGCCGAACTGGGAACGATGAAGGTGACCGAGCAGATCGACGCTTTGCGAACCTTGGCCACCCATCCGGTCGACTACCTGGTGGTTCCCCGGCTAATCGCCTGCACGTTGGCAGCGCCCCTTCTGACAGCGCAGGCGGTCGTGGTCGGCATCGCGGCCAGTTATGCGGTCGGCATCCACCTCCTCGGGATCAGCGGTCCTTATTACATGGCAAACATTGATCGCTACACGGACCCCAGCGACGTGATGATCGGGATGATCAAGGCGACGGTGTTTGGCGCCGTCATTGCCCTGGTCAGTTGTTACAAGGGATTGACGTGCAGCCACGGGGCCGAGGGAGTCGGACGGGCGACAACCGATGCGGTGGTCGCCGCAAGCATCACCATTCTTGTCAGTAATTTCTTTCTGACCGTCTTCCTGACACGGTTATTCGCCCCCTGAGTGCCATGATTGAAGTGCGGGACCTTCACAAGACACTCGGGACACAACGAGTGCTATGTGGAACCACCTTTTCGATAGAAGAGGGGGAGGCGGTGGTGATTATTGGACGCAGCGGAGGAGGCAAGAGCGTGCTTCTGAAGCATTTGATTGGCCTGATGACTCCGGACTCGGGAAAGGTTCTGGTCAACGGCGAAGACCTGGCATGCCTCAACGAGCGGTCTCTCCTTCGGGTGCGTCGCCAATTCGGGATGCTCTTTCAAACGGCGGCACTCTTTGATTCGTTGAGTGTCTTCGACAATGTCAGTTTTCTCCTTCGCCGCGAACGTCGGCAGACAGATGGAGAAATCCGCCGGCTGGTTTCCGAGGCTTTGGACATGGTGGAACTCGCTGGAATTGAACAAAAAATGCCTGGCGAATTATCGGGAGGAATGCGAAAGCGCGTCGGCCTGGCGCGGGCCATCATTCACCGTCCCGCAGTGGTGCTGTATGACGAGCCCACCACCGGACTCGACCCCATTGCTGCGGCGCGCATTGATCAGCTCATCCGCCGGGTGTGGGGGCATCTCAAGGTCACCAGCATCGCTGTCACCCACGACATGAAAAGCGCCCGAACCATCAGTGACCGCATTTTGATGCTGCACGAAGGGGAAATCTACGCCTCCGGGCCAACAGCCGATATTCTCTCGTCGTCGGATCCCGTGCTCAATCATTTTGTCAACGGTATTGCCGAACCCAGGACCGCACCGATCAATTGATATGGACCCAAATCACAAAGCCACCAAGGTCGGGGTATTCATGTTCATCGCGCTGGTGCTTATTGCAGCGATGCTCGTCAACTTCAGCAAAGGTGCCAGTTGGTTCCATTCCTACTACCGGATTCTGGTCAATAGCCGGAATGTGGGTGGATTGAAAACGGGTGCCACCGTTCTTCTGGCCGGTGTTCCCGTGGGCAGCGTGGAAAGCACGGAGTTGGGGCCCCAGGGAACCAATGTCATCATCACTCTCCGGATATTTCGGCGTTTCGGCATCTACGGTGACGCCCGGTTTGAGATTGAGCAGTCGGGATTCCTGGGCGATCAATTCATCGGCGTGACTCCCACCCGCAACGCCCTGCCGTTGCTGGAAGACGGGGTCATGGTATCGGCTGAGGCCCCATTTGACATCCTCGAAGCCGCCCGTTCGGCCATGAGTCTGCTGGGTCGCCTGGATACCACCATTGATCGCATGAATTCTGCCGTGGGACGGCTGGATCAGCAGCTTTTGAATGACCAGGTTCTCACCAATCTGGCTGCAGCCTTAATCAATACCCGACGGATTTCCGAGCATGCGGATCAGGTGGTTACCCGCCTCGATCAGCTGGTTGCCACCAACGAACCGGTGATTGGCGAAGCCATTCGACAGGCCCGGGACGTCGTGGCCAATCTGAATACGACGGTGACCAATCTCGACGCAACCATGAACGGTCTGCGACCACAACTTCTTGTGGTGGTCAGCAACTCCGCAGCGGCAAGTGCGGACCTTAAGGGCCTTCTGGGAGGCATTCAGGCAGGCGAAGGCGTGGCGGGCGGCCTTTTCAAGGACCCGGCCATGCGGGCCAAGGTGGATGCCATGTTGACCGATTTGGGTACCCTCAGCAGCAACCTCTCCCGGTTCGGCATCCTTTACAAACCAAAGGGTCCGCCCCTTACGAACTCCATTCCACCAGGGCCGCGACCCAGGTGGCATGCAGAATAGCTTACTGAACCGAAGCCTTCAGGCGTGACTCAACCAATCGCCTCAGGTCTGTCGCCTGGAGGCCGATCTGGTCGCAGGGGATCGGAGTTGGCTTTCCAATTTTTTCGACAACCCCGGCGGAAACCTGAAAATCGCAGGGGCGCGGAAGGGAGGGCAAAGGTCGAATGAACGTATTTGGATGGTTGGTGACGTTGTTCTCAATTCGAATCCATTCCGGGAGCGCATGCCAGGTCAGGTTCAGCCATGGCCCGACGCAAACATTTCCGGCAACGACATTTCCTTCCGGAGGAATTCCTTTAAAGACTGGGTTCTTCTGATCTTTTGAATCCCTCGGCGGGTAATACGGATCAAGGCTTCGGATATCCGGGTACCGTTCGCGGTAAAGCGCTGCCGGAACGGCTTCGAGACTGCTGCGCATGGTCGATTCGACCATGTTTCTCCACACCGGTGCAGCTTCCAGCCCGCGGCCGTCGATCTCAACGGCGGGTTTGCAGTCGACGAAAACATTGTTCACCACTTTGTGATCGCGGCCACCTCCAAGAAAGGCGGCCCTTGCGACTTCCAGGGTGGCGAATGGTTTTTCACGGGTTCCGGGATTGTTGTTCGAGCCGTGAGGGTCGACATACCATTCTGCGGCTACAGATCGGAATGAAAAACCAAGCAGGAATAGTCCTACCCACGTCCATCCCCGGGGAGGTTGCCGATGACCCATTCCAATTCGAAGGAAGTCCATGGGGCAGGCTTGGCTGTTGACGGTCGGTCTGTCAACCCGGAGGTCCATGGAAGCGAGTTCCATCATTTTCTGCTCGAATATCGTCCGAGCTTTGAGTTAGACCCCTCGTCGTCCCCGCGTTTCAATATCGTCCATTCATTCCATGAAGGCTGCCTCCCGTACTTCTACCAAGTCCTCTCGTGCCCCAAAAACTCCAGCTTCCTCCGTTCCGCCGACGCCGGAATTGCCCCGTTGGATCCGAGAGCCGAAGCGACTCTTAATTGATGGGAAATGGGTCGGGGCTGCTTCCGGTGAAACGTTTGCCACGCTGGACCCGGCTACTGGACATACGCTCTGCGAGGTCGCAGCGGGCGGAAAGGAAGACATCGACCGGGCTGTCGCCGCCGCTCGAACTGCGTTCGAGAGTGGGCCGTGGAGAAGCATGACGGCCTCTGAACGTGGGCGGCTCATCTGGCGGCTTGCAGACCTCCTGGAGACACATGCCGACGAATTTTCGACCCTCGAATCGCTGGACAACGGAAAGCCCAGGGCGGTGGCGCGGGTTGCTGATGTGCCCCTGGCGGTGGACCTCTTTCGCTACATGGCCGGTTGGGCAACCAAGATTCATGGCAGCACCTTTCCGATTTCAGTTCCCTATGCTTCCGGTGCCAGATTCTTCAGCTATACTCAACGCGAGCCCATCGGAGTGGTGGGGCAAATCATCCCGTGGAATTTTCCGCTGCTGATGGCCGCTTGGAAGCTGGGGCCAGCCTTGGCCACCGGATGCACCGTGGTTCTCAAGCCCGCAGAACAAACGCCGCTGTCGGCGTTGCGACTCGGTGAGTTGATTCAGCAAGCCGGAATTCCTGATGGCGTGGTCAATATTGTGACCGGCCTGGGAGAAACCGCCGGGGCTGCCCTGGCCGGACATCCAGGCATCGATAAGGTCGCATTCACAGGGTCAACCGAGGTGGGAAAACTCATCGTCAAGGCGGCGGCCCACGATCTGAAAAAAGTTTCCCTCGAGCTGGGAGGCAAATCGCCCAACATCGTCCTGGCAGATGCGGACTTGGAAACGGCGATTCCCGGGGCTGCCAGCGCCATCTTTTTCAATCATGGCCAATGCTGCTGCGCGGGCTCGCGTTTGTACGTCCATAAGAAGCATTTCGACGAGGTCGTTGAGGGGGTCGCATCGGCGGCACGCAAGATCAAGGTTGGACCTGGCATGTCTCCGGATACCGAGATGGGACCCTTGGTTTCAGAGGAGCAACTCAATCGCGTCATGGGCCTGTTGAAGGCCGGTCAGTCGGAAGGAGCAAAGCCGGTGGCAGGAGGGTCACGACACGGAAAGGCCGGTTATTTCGTCCAGCCCACCATCTTGGTGAATACCCAGCCGGGCATGCGGGTGATGGAAGAGGAAATTTTCGGCCCCGTCGTCTGTGCCGTGCCCTTCACCGACGAAGAGGAGGTCATCCGTTCGGCCAATAACAACATCTATGGACTGGCCGCAGCGGTTTGGACCTCAAACCTCTCCAAAGCGCATCGGATCGCTTCGGCTTTACGGGCTGGAACGGTGTGGGTGAATTGTTACAACATCTTTGACGCTGCTCTTCCATTCGGCGGTTACAAGCAGTCCGGTTGGGGCCGGGAAATGGGGGCTGAAGCTCTGGAACTCTACACCGAAACCAAGGCGGTGTGCGTGCGCCTTTAATGATGCGCTTGCTGGCCGGTTGGCTATGCAGGTTAAAAAAGAGACGAACTTTCGGCTGGGGAAAACAGGATATTACCACACCTTCACCTGAGACTCGGGTGATCGCCACATCGGTTTCCCCGGCCCAACGCCAAAGGCGGCATGGAAATCCGGAATGTTCGATAACGGGCCCAGGACCCGCCATTTTGCCGGAGCATGGACATCACTCAGCAAGTGTTGGCGCAGGGATTCCTCCCGCTGCTGTGTCAGCCAGCCGAGCGCATATCCCAGGAAATACCGCTGAAGGGGCGTTAATCCTGAAATCGGTTTTCCCGCCTTATACTGGTCGGTGTCCTTAAAGGCATCCAAGCCCAGCAGCAATCCTCCATAATCTGCCAAATTCTCTCCGAGACTCGCTGCACCGTTGATATGAATTCCCGGTAGGGGTTCATACGCGCTGAACTGATCAGCCAGAACGGCCGCCCTTCGTTGGAATTGAGCGGCGTCTTCGGAGGTCCACCAGTTGGTCAGATTCCCTTTGGCGTCAAATTTGCGACCTTCATCATCAAACCCATGAGTGATTTCGTGACCGATGGTTGAAGCTCCCGCGTAGCCGTAAACGAGCGCGTCATCCAGTTCCCCATCCCGTGCGTTGGGAACAGCAAAAATAGCGGCGGGAAGGACGATCTCGTTGTTGGCCGGGTCGTAATACGCATTGTAAGTCTGCGGAGTCATATTCCATTCGGTCCGATCCACGGGCTTACCAAATTTTGAAAGCATGTCCTGAAACTGCCATCGCGAGGCGTTCATCATGTTCAGGGCGAGCGACTCGGTGCCGATTTCGAGGGTGGAATAGTCCTTCCAGTGGTCGGGGTATCCCACCTTGGCCGTCAGGGCCTGCAACTTTTCGTGAGCCCTGGCCTTGGTGGAGCCGCTCATCCAATCCAACCGATCAATCCGATTCGAGTACGCTTGCTGAATGGCCACCACGAGTTCGGCATAGCGCTTCTTGGCCGTTGCAGGGAAAAACTCCTCCACAAAGCGTCGGCCTAAAATCATGCCCATCGCTTGTTCCTGGGCGTCCAGTGCCCGTTTCCATTGTGGGCGACGCTCCTTTTGCCCGGCGAGGACCTGATAGTTGAAAGCAAAATTCTCCTGTTCCCATTCCCCGCCCAGGTACTCCGCATAGGCGGACACCAGCTGGAGCCGAAGATATTCCTTCAAGGTTTCCACCGGCGTCTTTCGGAGGAGGGTATCCAGCGAATGAAGGAATTCAGGTTGACCCACGATCACATACTCAGGGTGCAGTTGGAAGGTCGACAAGAGTCGGGTCCATGCAATGCCGGGGGTCTGTGTTCGGGTCAGGTCGTCCGGCGCACTTCGATGGTAATTTTTCTCCGGGTCCCTCAATTCCTCCAGTTTTCGCGAGGCCTTGGCCAGGCTCGTCTCAAACTGCATCACCCGCTTGGCCATCTTACGAGCATGGCGCTCGGGACGACCCAAAAGCATCAACTCACGGGCGAGATGAGCGACGTACTCTTCGCGAATGTGGGCGACACCCTTTTCCTTGTTGAAATAAAAATCACGTTCCGGCAACCCCAGCCCCCCCTGGCCGATCTGAACGGCCATAACGTCGCTTTGCTTTTGGTCCTGCCCCACCCCGAGAGCCAGGAAGGCATTGATGCCCAGCGGACGCAAGGCAAAGGAGACTTCGATGGCATCGGCCACGGAAGTCACTGCCTCGATACGCGCCAACTCCGTCTGAAGCGGTTGCAGTCCAAGACGGGTGGTTCGGTTGGTGTCCATTGCCGTCACCCAAAAGTCCCCAATCTTCTTCAGATCAGTTCCGATTTGCCCCCGGTTGGTCGCTGCGGATTGATTGATCAGGCGCAGGCGGTCGTACAACTCGTCCTGCACCAGCTTGGAAATGCCCCAATTTGATTCCGAGGCCGGAATGGGATTGCGCCGAAGCCATCCGCCGTTGGCGTAGTCAAAAAAGTCGACGCGAGGATCGACCTCAGGGTTTAGGTTGGCTGCCAGGATGTCCGTGGCTGGCGGCGGGTTGGTCGAATCCGCCCAAACCCACCGGTCCTGGGTTGCCAACGCCATGAGCGCCACAATCCACCCGTATTGTTGTGCCCGCTGTCCCCAGAAAACTGTCCTCATCATGTCGACAGATTCACAAAAAGGACCCCGCCTGTCTGCAAAATCGACGACTACTTTGGAGGCAGTCCCCGCAGGTGTCGGTCAAACCAGTCCGCCATAAAGCCCAAATCTTTGTCAAATCCCTTCCAAATGGCGTGACCTTCCCCGGCTCTTACCACCAATTGGACCTGGGCACCCACCGTTTCAGCTTTGGCGGCAAATGTCTGGGATTGCTGAATGGGTACGAGCGTATCCGCATCGCCATGAAGAATCAGGGTGGGCGGCAGGTTGGTGGTGATGTGATAGATGGGCGAAATTTCCCGTCCCAGTGCCTGGCGACCCTCTGGGGTGTCGGACCTCGGACCGAAGGCGGGCTTGAAATTTGCAAGAATTCCCACCCCAACCGCATCTTCTCCGGGCTTTCCATAATTCAGGAAGTCGGTTGGAGGGAAGAAGCAGGCGACCGCTTGAACAGCGCTGCTTTCGCGATTGACCGGGTCCTTGTCGTCCTGGGGGCCAGGACCACCATGAACACCCATCGTCAGGGACAGATGGCCGCCGGCACTGGCACCCAGTATTCCAAGATGATCGGCGGCAATGCCATAGTGGGCGGCGTTGTGCCGGATGAACCGGATGGAGCGATGAATGTCCTCGGTTATCTCTGTAACGATGTATTTGGGCTGGGATCCATGGACCACGGCAAAAACCGTGTACCCTCGGTCGAGAAACGGCTTTAGAAACGCCGGATTGATGGATTCGTGGCTCGAAAACCAGCCCCCGCTCACCATGAAGGCCAGGCCATAGCCATTGGTCTTGGAAGGCTGAAACACGTCCAATGTCAATGCGACGCCAGGTCTTCTGCCGTAGATGACATCTTCTGTTCGTACAAAATCGTCGGCCCGTCCGCCTTCCATTCCCAATGGGCCAAGAATCAAGCACAACACGAGAAGGAATCGTCCGGCGATACGATGGTCCCAACGGGTATGAGCCTGCATCCTGCCATTGGTCTGAGACGATGATTTCGATGGAAGCATGGTTTGCCGATAACAAAAGCGGGAGCCACTGGCAAGGAGTCTGCGTTTGCGGACAGAGAGTGATTCTTTGACCCATATCCCGTTTCGTTGGCATGGCCTTCCATTCTGACAGAATGGCAAGTTTCCCGAATTCCTTGATAGATTCTGGTGTCAATGTCCGAATGATGGGGTGTTGGAGAACCCTCCGTCAGAACCTGTTTCGGGGTTGGAAGCGTTGCCGCCCACCCGGCGAAGTCTGTTGAGCCGTCTCAAAGACTGGGACAACCAGGATTCATGGCGACAATTTTTTGAGCTGTACTGGCGACTGATCTATGACCTGGCGCGCAAGGCCGGCCTGGGAGATGCCGCTGCCCAGGACGTTGTTCAGGAAACCGTCCTGGCTGCGGCGAAACAACTGCCGAATTTTAAATACGACCGCGCCAAAGGCTCTTTCAAGGGGTGGCTGATGCAGATCACACGCCGACGGATATCAGACGCCCTTCGGCAGACCTATCGACATCAACCCGGCGGCGCAGAGGCTGAAACAACGGCACTGCCGGATGATGAAGTGAATCAGTTTGAGGCACTTTGGGATTCCGAATGGCAAGCGCACTTGGCGGATTCCGTACTTTCCCAAGTCAAGGCCAAGTGCAATCCCGTTCACTATCAAGCGTTTGAATTGTTGACGGTGCAGGGGTGGAGTCCCATGGAGACAGGGAAGGCTCTCGGATTGAACCTCGCTCAGGTCTACCTGATCCGCAGCCGATTGCGCCGAATGGTGCGGGATGAACTTGGCCGGTTGGAAGCGGAGGGGGTCTGATCACGTCGGACTTGGCATTGATTCCCCGTTGGGGCAGGTTTCGAGACACCTTGCCTACCGAGATTCCGGCCATTCCAGACCATGAAATGCTTCGGCTGATTGGCCGCGGCAGCTACGGCGAGGTTTGGATGGCTCGAAATGCCTTTGGTACCCTTCGGGCAGTGAAGGTCGTCCGACGTTCCACTTTTGACAGTGATCGGCCATTCGCGCGGGAGTTATCGGGCATCCAACGTTACGAACCTATTTCCCGGGCGCACGATGGGTTGGTGGACATCCTCCAAGTCGGGCGAAACGAGGTGGCTCAATTTTTCTATTACGTGATGGAATTGGCGGATGACGCCAACACTGGCCTTCCGGTTGCATCCGACCTTGAATCGATCCTGGTCTATCGTCCCCGCATGCTTTCCTCCGTGGTGGGGGTAGGGGAACCACTAACGCCCCATCAGGCGATTCCGTTCTTTTTGACACTGGCGGAAGGAATTGGTCATCTGCATGCAGGAGGGCTGCTCCACCGGGACATCAAGTCTGCCAACGTCATTTTTGTAAACGGGGTACCCAAACTCGCCGACCTCGGATTGGTGGTGGAGGCCGGAGAGTCGCGGACCTTTGTCGGGACGGAGGGGTTCATTCCGCCCGAGGGGCCGGGAACAAAGACTGCGGATATCTATGCCTTTGGTAAGCTGATGTACGAGGTGGCAACGGGCCGGGATCGAATGGAATTCCCGACACTTCCACTGAATCGCGTCAGTCCGGATCAGAATCGAGACCTTTTGGAACTCAACGCAGTTCTGCTTCGGTGCTGTGCTCCTGATTCCAGGGAACGCTATCAATCGACAGCGGAACTGCAGGCGGACCTGGCCATTCTACGTAGCGGCCAATCAGTTCAGGAACTCCGGTCATTCCAGCGGCGGCTGCGATTAACCCGGCGATTAGGGGTACTCGCAACGCTGGTGGCCTCGATCCTTTTGGGCGTGATGTTTCTCGTTCGTCGTCAGGCCAAACTGGCCCGCGAGGATTTTAATCGTTCCGAGATTCTCCGAACCCGGTCGGAAACGGCGGAAAGGGCGGCAAAGGAGCAATTGTTTGCTTCATTGGTGGCTCAAGGTGCTGCGGAGCGGCACTCAGGCCGGGCAGGGGCGCGCCAAAAAGCTCTGGAGGCACTTTCAGCAGCCGCTGCGCTCTCCCCAGCCACACCCGAGCTTCGGAGCGAGGCCATATCCGCTTTGGCTTTATCGGATTTCACGACCGTTCGTCGTATTTCGGGTGCCTCCAATTTCGCCTCTTCGATGGTGCTCAGCCCGGACCGTCGAATTTTTGCCCAAAGACTCACTGATGGGAATGTTCAGATCGGCAGTGCCGAGAATGGTTCAATTCTTGGCGTTCTGCCCACGGCTGCGGGTGCCGTTGGTCCGTTCAGTCGCGACGGGCGATTCCTGATGACTTCGTCTGACCATGGGGTTCAGAGAATCTGGGATTTACGCAACGGAAGTCCTACTTTCTCCCTTCCGGAGGACGGCCCAGAACTGTTCGCATTCGGTCCGGAGCCCGGACATTTCATTGTCCGGAATGGGCAAGAACTGATTGTCCGATCAACCACAAAAGAATCGATTTCGGCGGTCTTTATTCCCGAGCCTTTTAACCGGCATGCACTTTCAGCCGAAGGCGGGTTGCTCGCCTGGACGAGCGAGACGAACCCGGCCATCCGCGTGACGAAGATTCCGGAGGGTACAAATCTGGGCACCCTTCATTTGAATCCTGACGTGGATGCCATCAGCATGGCTTGGAGCCCGGATCGAAAGACGCTGGCTATCGGGACAACCTCGCATCGGGTGCTTCTCTGGAACCCGGAAGCAACCAACCGTCCTTCGGAACTTATCGGCCACGGAGCCGAGGTGGTTACTCTGACATGGGCCCCGAGTGGCCGATTCTTGATTTCGGGAAGCTGGGATAACACCACGCGTATCTGGAATGTTGAGGAAGGTCGCGAGATGAGCCGCCACCTTGTGTCGTCTTGGGAGAATGGTTTCCTGCCGGACGAAAAGCACATGGTTCTCTACACCATCGCCAACAACGAGCTGTTGTGGTTTGACGTCCATGTAGACGAGGTTTGCCGTCACCTTCGGGTGCCGGGCACCGACGCAATCAAGTCGCCCTATCAGTGTGTCTTTTCTGCTGATTCGTCGATTCTCTTCGAAGGATGTCACGACGGCTTTCGAGCATTTCGCCCCAAAGACGGGCAGCAAGTTGGGTTCCTACCCGGGCAACATATTCGCCGATTGATCGCGATGCCGGGCAATCCAAAGGAACTTGCCGCTGTGACTCGAACGGAACGCGGAATCGTGGCGTGGGATGAAGATGGAACCGGTCAGGTTCTCTTCCGATCCTTCACGGCAATGAATCGCTCCGAATTGGCGAGTCATGACACTTTGGGGCGACCCTGGGTCGGTTCGGATGATTCCGGGTTTTCGTTATATTATACCAACAATCGTGTTGTAGCGTTGCCCGGCAGCAAGGGGGCGGCTATTGCTGCCACCAGTCTCGATGGTCGTTGGGTCATGGCCTCTCTGCCTGGACGAGCCGGCTACTGGGACATCAGTGGAAAGGATTCCTCCATGGCCATGCATGATCTGGGACCGGCCCGCTCCTATGGCATCGCCATCAGTCACGACAGCCGCCGATTCTACCACGCCACCCTTCATGAGCTCTGTTGCACCGATGCGGCCACCGGGCGTCGACTCTGGCAAACCCGGTTAAATGAAAATTCAAACTTTAATGCCGGTATCGTGGAATCCTTTGATGGGAAAATCGTTGCAGTGGGCATTCCCCCGTATGTGGTTTCCTTCGTCGATACCGCAACGGGGCAATGGCTGGCCAACCTGGAACACCCTGACCCCCAGCCGTTGAACGATATTGCGTTTAGTCCCGACGGACATTGGTTTGCTGTCGCCTGCACTTCTCACGTCACCCAGTTGTGGGACTTGAGAGAGCTTCGTTCCCGGTTGAAAGCAATGAACGCCGATTGGTAGCCATCGGCGGTGTCGGGCCGCGGGACCGTGCCGGATTACGTTCAGGAGGGGGCATCACTTGTTTAGAAGAATGCTCTCCGCGCGGGTGTGTTGTTTCTTGATACGTCGGTAGGTGTTGTCCATGAGCAGGATCAGACGCGATGCGACAACAGTAGGGAGTGAGAAAGTGCGTGCGACCCACCGCTCCAATTCTTCAGACGATTGACCATCGAGTTTCAGGACCTGTCGGCGCAGTTCCGCCCGGCAGGCGTGCTGAAGGACAAGTCGGAATCGGTCTTTGGTTGTGGACGGGGTCAAAGACTGCATTCGCTTGGCCACCTCAAACTCGCTGACGACCACTGCTTTTACATCAAACTTGTTTCGAGCGGACGCGCTGAACGGATGCAAACGCTGGCCGCAGAGTGCCGATTGAAGGTGGGGAATGGTGCGGCGGGATGAGTGGGCAATCATGGACATGAACAAGTGATCGGATTGCTTGAGGTCCTCAAACTCGTAGGGAAGGGGACGATACCGGGTTCGGTAAAGCGTCGAACAAAGATAGGGGTGATCATTTTCGAGCATGCTTTTGACGTAATCCTGCCAGGTGACCTGCGCTGATAGGCGGCAATGCATTGTTCCCAAACGAACTCCCTTGGCGTCCATCTGGTAGTGGTCGGTAAATCCGATGTCGGCGTCCGTTTCGACCATGGCCGCGATCAATTGTCGGTAGAACTCGGGGGCGACTTCGTCGTCCGCCATCAGGAGATGAAGGAAGTCGGCTGAGGACCCCTGTGCCACACACTGGTTGAGATTGGGAACCATCCCCGCATTGGACTCCCTTCCAATGACGTCGACATCGTCACCAAAGGACCGGAGAACCTCCAAAGTCCGATCCGTCGAGGCGTTGTCGAACACGACGATTCGGTGATGGTCCATGCGCGCCTTGAGCACTGATTCAATGGTGTGGGCAATGAACCGTTCGCCATTGAACACGGGAATGGCGGTTATGATTTTTGATGGCATTCGGAGGGGACTTGAGTCACAGGGCGATGACGCCAAAGTATCCTTGTTTTGTCCATTTCGGCGTGACTCTTCCCACTACCAACCGGAAACTGTCTTCTCCGATGAGAACCCGTCATTCCGTGGCCTGGGCCCTGGTTTTTCTACTCCACGCCGCAGCTCAGACACCCCTTCCTTCGTGGGGCGAAGGGCCTTCGCGAAAAGCCATCGTACATTTTGTCGAGGAGGTAACCCGCGATAACGGACCGCAGTTTGTGCCTCCCGCAGAGCGAATCGCCGTTTTCGACAACGACGGCACCCTGTGGTGCGAGCAGCCGATGTATGTCCAACTGGCCTTCGCCCTGGACCGGGTGAAAGCGCTGGCTCCGGGCCATCCCGAATGGAAGACCAAAGCCCCGTTTCACGCGGCGCTCACGGGTGATCTCAAGGCTCTGGCCTCAGGAGGGGAGCACGCACTGATTGAACTGGTCATGGCCACGCACGCGGGCATGACCACGGAAGAATTCAATATCGTGGTCAAGGATTGGATGGCGACCGCCCGCCACCCCAAAACAGGTCGGCTCTATACCGAGATGGTCTACCAGCCCATGCTGGAACTGCTGACGTACCTTCGGGAGCACGGGTTCAAGCCGTACATCGTTTCCGGAGGTGGCATCGAGTTCATGCGCCCGTGGAGTGAACGGGTGTATGGCATTCCCCCGGAACAGGTGATTGGAAGCAGCATCAAGACCAAATATGAACTTCTGGGTGGAAAGCCATCCATTGTCCGTTTGCCAGAACTCAACTTCATTGACGACAAGTCAGGGAAGCCGGTGGGAATTCAACAATATATTGGACGTCGACCCATTGCTGCCTTCGGCAATTCGGATGGCGATTTCCAGATGCTGGAATGGACCACGAGCGGTTCGGGGGCGCGGTTGGGGGTGCTCGTCCATCATGATGATGCGGTCCGGGAATTCGCCTATGACCGCCATTCGTCGATTGGTCGCCTCGACCGCGGCTTGGATGAGGCTCCCAAGCGAAACTGGTTGGTGGTGAGCATGAAGGAAGATTGGAACCAGATTTTTCCGATCTCAAAATAGGGGAGCCCAATGCCAGCGGGGCAGGTGTCTCTGACGGAGTCGGGAACAGGATTCGAGGACTGAAGGTCACGGTGGTATTTTGGAGGTTGATCGAGCATTGTCCTTTGACTCCGTGTGGAGGGAGTGGGATACACCCGTCACTCTCGAACCCGGGAGTCAATTGGTACCATGCAGCAGCACGAGGATTACCCGGAGCCCCCAACGTCCGCCCAGTTTCGAACCACGCGCTGGAGCGTGGTTCTACGGGCTGGAGCGGAGCAATTGTCGCCCACGAACGAGCGGCAAGCGTTGGAGGAACTGTGCCGAACTTACTGGTATCCGCTGTATTCCTTCATCAGGCGCAAAGGGCATGCTCCCGAGGCAGCCGAGGATTTGACTCAGGGCTTTTTCCTCCAGTTGTTCGCTCGCAATTCCTTTGTGTTGGCTTCTGAGGAACGAGGCCGATTTCGCACGTTTCTTCTCTGCGCGCTGAATCATTATTTGACCAACCAGTGGCAGATGACACAACGCCAGAAGCGGGGAGGCGGCTCGGTGATTCTATCCCTGGATGTCGCGTTGGCCGAGGCACGGTTCGGGCTTGAGCCAGTCACTACAGACACACCCGAGCGCGCTTTCGACCGACGATGGGTGGAGGTCCTGCTCGGAAATGTACTGGCGAGGCTCCGTGCCGAAGCCGAGGCAGACGGGGAGGTCGATCGCTTCGACCGTCTCAAATCCTATCTGGTGGAGGATAGGGGAGAGTCGACGTTTCAGGAGATAGCCACGTCCATGGGTTGCACAGAGGCTGCAGTGAAAGGGGTGGTCCGTCGGTTACGAGCACGATTTCGGGAGGCCCTGAGGGGAGAGGTAGCCCACACTGTTGCATCCCCCGACGACGTCGAAGTGGAACTGCGGCACCTCATTGCATCGATTTGAAGCAGAAAGTGGTCTGGATCAATGGTTTTGCGGTAAGTATTGAATGGCAATTTTGAATCGTGAGGTGACCTCCAAACCCCGAATCTGCGCGAAATGTGAACGACAGCTATCGGCGCTGTCGCCTGAAGGCTTGTGTCCGGGTTGTCTTCTGACTCGTGCCATGATGACCGAAATGGAGGACGACCTGGCGGGAGGGGAAATCCAGCAAATCGGTCAATATGAGCTCCTAGGTCTCATTGCCCGGGGTGGAATGGGGATTGTTTACCGGGCGCGCCAACGTCGTTTGAACCGATTGGTGGCGTTGAAATTAATTTCAACTGGAGGTTGGGAGACTCCGGAATTCGTTGAGCGATTTCGTATTGAAGCAGAAGCGGCCGCCAGCCTGGACCATCCCCACATCATTCCCATCTATGAAATTGGGGAGGCTGAAGGGCGTCATTTTTTCAGCATGCGACTGGCTGAGGGCGGGTCGCTGGCGGACCGCCTGGCATCCGGCAAAAAAATGGATGTGAGCGAGTGCGTACGGCTTCTGATCAAATTGTCGCATGCGGTGCATTACGCACACCAACGGGGAATCCTGCATCGGGACATGAAACCCAGCAATGTCCTCCTGGATGCCGCAGGCGAACCGCTTCTGACCGATTTCGGCCTCGCCAAACTCATTGAAAGGGACATCCGGATCACTCGCACGATGGCCTTGCTGGGTACCCCCGCCTATATTTCCCCAGAACAGGCGTTGGGGAAGAAGGGATTGACCACCGCGGTTGATGTTTATGGGTTGGGAGCCGTGCTCTATGAGATGCTGACCGGTGTCCCACCGTTTGCGGGGGGCACAACCATGGCCACGGTGCAGATGGTGCTCAACAAGGAACCGGAGCGACCGTCGAGACGGAATCCCGACTTGGACAAAGACGTTGAGGCCATCTGCCTCAAGTGTCTGGAGAAGGCGCCAACGCTTCGATATCCATCGGCAGAGGCATTGGCAGAGGACCTCGAACGATGGCTGAATGGGGAATCCATTCTGGCTCGTCCGTCGACATCCATCACTCGTGCTGTCAAGTGGGTGAGGCGCCGCCCTGCGACCTCCATTGCTGTCTTTGCAGTAACGGTGGCCGTGGTGAGCATCGCCATTGTATCCAACGTGATGCGGGCACAAGTCACTCGCGCATTGAAGGTCTCCCGGACACAGACCCAACAAATTGCAGCCCAGGAACGGGAATTGGCCCGGCGCCAATCCGCCACCGAGGCGCAGTTAAGCCGTTCGCTGTTTCTTCAGGGGATTCAATACGCTGAGGACAATCGAACCGGCCCGGCCCTGGCCCATTGGGCGGAGGCGCTGCGGTTCAAAACCAACAACCACGCCGCCGCTTCTCGAATTTATCACACATTGATTCAAAATCGATTCCTCCAACCGGCATTTGCGCCGGTCAAGGTGACCAGTTCCGTGGTCATGAGCACATTTAGTCCGGATGGGGCTCGAATGGCAGTGATTGCGGCAGGGGGAGACCGGCAAGTGAGCGTGCGCGATGGTTCAACGGGGCGATTGCTTTATTCTAAGAAACTGGGGAAACCAGGATTTTTGGTGACCTTCAGCCCAGATGGACATTATCTGGCGGCCGCGGGCGGTCTTTGGGGATGGGGGAACGGCCTCGTGTGCATTTATGATGTTGCCTCGGGCGATTCCCCATTTCCCGATTTTGAGACACCCGAAGGAGTGGTTGATCTACAGTTCAGCCCGGATGGGCAATCGCTGGCGTTTACCGTGATTCACGAGCGACTGCGTGTGGTCGATATGCCAACGGGACGTCTTCGATTCGCATCCCCGGAGAAGCTGGATCCTGAATTTGTGGAGCGCCGACTGGCTTGGACGCCCGATTCTGGTTCGATTTATGTCCTTTCCAGCAGAGCCAGAATCGTGCGCCTGGATGCCAAATCCGGTCGCGAACTGGCCAGTTGGAGGCATAGCTTTGAAGCCGGAGGAGGAATTTCGCTGTCGAATGACGGCCGAAAATTAGCCGCCACCCAGGGAACGTCCGTTCATATTTACTCGGCGGAGAACGGGGCAATTCTTCAGACCTTGACGCACCAACACCTCGTCACGTTCGCAGTGTTTTCACCCGATCAAAGGCGGGTGGCGACATGCGCCGAAGACGGACAAGTCCGCATCTGGTCGGCTCTCGACGGCAGGTTGATTGCCACCTTCGATGCAGGAACGCCGCAAGTCAGCGCTGGATTCAATTTTGACGGGTCCCGCCTCGTCTCCCACGGGTTTGACGACGCCGTCCGGGTGTGGGGTGTGGAATTGGGGGAACCGCTCTGCGAGCCGGTCCGTCACCCATCGAACGTAACAGATGCCCGCTTTAGTCCGACAGGAGAACGCATCCTCGTGAGCACGACGGACGGTAGCGTGGCAGTTTGGAACCTTGAGACTTCCCGGGCAAAGGAGATTTGCATTGCCCCCAAAGGAGGCTTCAGCGGGTTTGCCCTTTCGCCCGATGATCACCACTTCGCGGTCGGAAGTCCGGACGGAACGGTCCGAATCTTCGAGCGATTGAGCGGAGACCAGGTCAAGTGCGGTGATCCAATTGGTTTTCCGATCGAACAATTGCATTACAGCGCCAACAGCTTGTGGATTCTTGCGATTGGTTTGGAAAGCATGCGGGTGTTGGATGCCCGGGATGGGACCGTGGTTGGCCCCCCCATCGGACACGGAGCCGGTCATTTCGCCGTCTTCTCACCGGATGGGGATACCGTTGCGGGAGGTGGATTGGACCGCGCCCTCAGCCTCTGGGACTGGCGGTCGGGCAAACTGCGTTGTGAGCCCTTACGACATCCGTGGCCGGTCGTCTCGATCGATTTCAGTCCCGACGGAATGCGGATGCTGACCGCATCGAGCGATGATCGGCTTCGCCTTTGGGATGCCCGTACCGGCTCCGCGATTCGGGAGATACGACTCGATGGATCACCAACCGCTGTCGGCTTCACCCACAGGGGGCGGCGCATCCAGGTCATCTCTGCCCTGGTTCTGCATTTCTATGATGCCACCAACGGCCAACCAATCGGGCCCCGTGTCGCTTTAAGCTCTGGCTCAAGGAACGCCAAAGTCAGCCCTGATGGAACCCGCATCGTTGTTGCGGGTGACGACAACTTTGTACGGGTGTTCTCGGGAGAGACCGGAGAGCCGATTGTGGAACCCATTCCACGAGGAGCGAGGATTACCGACATGGCCATCGATGCGTCGGGAAAGCGATTTGCCATTGGGGGATTGAACGGGCGCGCGGAGGTCTTCGATATGGAGAGCGGACGTTCACTCACAGGGCCCCTGTGGCATGACGACCATCATCGACGAGATTCGGCGATGGCCGTCTCCCATGTCCAGTTTAGCCACGACGAACGCCAGTTGTTGAGCACCGGCGGCGATGGTTCCGTTCGCCTCTGGGACCTTGGACCTGACCCCAGTGGACCAGTGCCGACTTGGCTTCCAGCACTTGCGGAATCCATCGGAGGGCTCCGCATGCTCAAGACGGAGGACGCCAGTTCCACGCCCCGCCTGGTCCCTGTTCCGTACGACGAGCGCCTGGCCATTCAAGCACAACTTTCCGGCATGGTTGTAACCAACGGGTGGGGCCGGTTGGTCGACTGGTTTTTTTCAATTCCGGAACAGCGGGAGTTGAGCCCGCTCCATCAAAAAGCCCATTAAATCTAAGCGTCTGCTGGACTGCAACGCCCAGATACTCATTGCGGCTTCGATGCAGACGCTTCCACCCGGTAGAGGTGGGTGAGAGTCCGCAAGAACAGAGCTTTCCCCGAAACTCCAGGAGATGCCATGAACTCATCGTCCAATTTGTTTGTCGCGACGACCTTCAATTCCCTCCCCGGCTGAATCACGGTGGTCAATCCCGAGCGGTCGAACCAGTAAATGCGCCCGTCCGCATAAATCGGCGATGCAGCGAATTTTCCTCCAATCCGTTCTGACCAGACTGTCTTGCCGCTGTCCGCCTCCAGGCACGTCAGGAACGCTTCATCAGCGGCCGTGTAGATCAATCCATCGACGATAATCGGAGAGGCATACCGGCCCGTATGATTCTTGGACTTCCAGACGATACCCGTATCGGTGATGTCTCCATGGCCATCGGTCTTGACTGCCAGCAGTTCGGCCTTGCTCATCCCGGTGACGAAATAGGCCAGCCCTTTTTCAAAAACAGGACGAGGTGCCGTTGAAAAATCGGGATACCGAACCGTCCAAAGCTCTTCACCTGTCCGGGGATTGTAACCGAAGGCGGCCTTGGCACCGGCGCTTAACAACAACGGCTTCCCATCAACCGTGACCACCAGCGGCGTGCTGTGGGCTTTTCGGAGGTCACCGTCACGGGCCATCGGCCCCGGCACATTTTCATCATTCCACGCCACCGATCGCTTGGTGTTCCAAACGGTTTCTCCGGTTTTCTTGTCAAGAGCGACGAGGTATTGGAGGTCGGCACCGTCGAAGGTAAGGATGATCAAGTTTTCAAAAGAGACCACCGACGAGGAAGGACCGCGATAGTGCCGACACCGCAGGTCTTCCCGCTTCCAAAGGATCTTTCCGGTTTTGGTGTCGATGCATGCAGTAAAGGCACTGCCGAAATGGACGTAGAGCCGCCCCTCTTCCAAAACGGGGGTCGGTGTGGCGTAACAATTCATCCCCTTTCCGTTACCGAGAGGCTCGGGTTTGTCGGTGTGAAATACCTTTTCGTTGAAGACGACCTTCCCGGATTCAGCATCGAGCCCGAGAACGTAGAGGTCATTACCCTCCTCAGCCGCCGTTGTCACCCATACCTTGCCTTCGAGGATCACGGGGGTGGACTGCCCATGAAACGGAATCGGAGTTTTCCACCGGATGTGATTGGTCTCGCTCCATTCCAGCGGAAGTCCAATCGGTCGGGTTTCTCCGGGCGCGGATACGTGGCCGTTCCCAAACGGACCACGAAATTCCTGCCATTCGGCACGGATGGACAAGGCGACCGACAAGATGCCTGCGACAAAGAGCAGAAAGCGACGCGAACGGCTTTGGAAGCCGGAGTGACAAATCGTCGCAGCAAACTCATGATTCATATCCCGAGTGGATATATTCACCGGGCCAAGTCAATCCGGGAGATGTCCAGCCTTCCATAAGCCACTGAATCGTGCGTATCGTGGGACTCCCCTAAAGCCTTGGGCGAGCACAGTCGTGCTTTAAAGCTGGGTGGGAGTCATGATTCCTCCGAACCGACCAACGACACTGGTCATCGTTGCTGCCATTGTCGCTGCCATCATATGGACCGAGATGACGACCTGGCAGCACATTCGGAAGGTGAAGGAGCGCGCGGAGGAGGTTGACTTTGAGCGCTTTCACGACTCCGTCCAACTGGAGGTCAAGTTTCGGGCGCTCCACGACGCAATTCTTCATGAGTCGAACCATCTGGCTTCGGCGCTAAGCCGCTCGCGGATTTCCGATTGCCGGGGTGAGTTGTCCGAGGCCTATGGACAATCCCTCCATCTGGCTTCCAACCTTCATGAAAACGATGCCCTTCATCGGGTCGGCACAATCCTCCATCGCTATATCGAGCAGGTGGATTCCATGCTGTCGGAAGAGTCGGGAACCATCGATGCCTCCCGCCTTCAAGTATGGGAAGGCCCACTGTCTGACCAGATTATTCGAGGGCTGCACGAATTGGCCCTGGCCGAACGAGCAGCGCTCAAGGAGCACCTTTCGGATTCGCAAGCGCTCGTTCGTTCATTGCATCAACACTTTGTTTTTTCTTCCATCAGCCTAATTGTCCTCGGAGGGACACTAGCCCTCCTGGTCAATCGTCGAATTGTGGTTCCTCTCCAACAAAGACTGATTCACAGTCAATCCGCCATTGAGCGTCAGGAAAAGCTGTCATCCCTGGGGGTGCTTGCAGCCGGCGTCGCCCATGAAATTCGAAATCCGCTGACCTCCATCAAAGTGCGGCTGTTTACCCAACAACAGCTTCTCAAGGCGGGTACTGAAGAATGGGAGGACAATCTTTTTCTGGCAGAGGAGATATCCCGGCTCGAGAAGATCGTGAAGGACTTCCTCGCTTTTGCGCGCCCCGCTGACCCGGAGCTGATTGAAATCCAGGCGTCCCAGCCCATGAAGGACCTTCTTCCATTGGTCTCCCCCTTGCTGAACAAATCCGGAGTTCAAATTGAGCAGGAATATCTCGAAAATCCCCCGGTGCGTGCCGACGCTGCGCAGCTTAAACAGGCGCTGTTGAACCTGACCAAAAACGCTCTTGAAGCCATGCCGACGGGCGGTGTCCTCCGTCTTCGCACACGACTCGAACCAACCCGATCGAGCGCCTCTCCTCATGGAGTGGTGATTCTTGAGATTTCGGATACAGGCCAGGGAATGCCACCAGAAATTCAAAAACGCCTGTTCGATCCCTTTTTCACCACGAAGGCAGGAGGGACCGGACTTGGTTTAAGCATTGCCTCCCGTATCATCGAAAAACATGGAGGATCGCTGGAATTCACAACGCAGGTTGGAACCGGCACCACCTTTCGAATCCTCCTTCCCGTTGCCTATTCATGAGCACGCCCAGAGTTCTGATTGTTGAAGATGACGAGAGGTCCGCCCTTTCCCTGGAGCGCCTTCTGAAATCCCAGGGGTATTCCGTCGCATTGGAATTGCAGGGTGACCGTGGCTTCGAACGGGCGATTCAGGAGTCGTTCGACCTGGTAATCACGGATTTCCGAATGCCCGGACTCGATGGTCTCCGGCTCGTTCGACAATTGCATGAACGCAAGCCCCGGTTGCCCATGATATTGATGACAGCGTTCGGCACGACGGAAACGGCCATCGAGGCCACCAAGCACGGGGCCTATGAATACATTCTCAAGCCATTTGATGTTGCCGAGATGCTGGAAACAGTGAAACGGGCGGTGGCAGGTGCCCGATGCATGAGTGAACGGGTGGAGTGGGGCGAAGATACCGGGAATCCGGATGTCGAGGCCATCATCGGCAATAGTCGGCCCATGCAAGCGGTCTACAAGGAGATTGGCCGGGTGGCGGAGACCACCGCTACAGTCCTGATTCGGGGGGAGACTGGCACTGGAAAGGAATTGGTGGCCCGCGCGATCTATCAGCACGGAAACCGTGCTGATCGCCAGTTCATTGCCGTCAACTGCGCGGCCATTCCAGAAAATCTGCTGGAGAGCGAACTCTTCGGCCACGAGCGTGGGGCGTTCACCGGTGCAGATTCCAAGAGGGTCGGACGATTCGAGCAGGCCCATGAGGGAACCCTGTTTCTAGACGAAATTGGGGATATGACCCTCTTTACTCAGGCCAAGCTTTTGCGTGTTCTCCAAGACAAGGTGGTGCGGCGGGTGGGCGGTCGGGAAAACATCTCCATTGACGTCCGTGTCATTGCCGCCACCCACAGGAATTTGGAGCAGATGATCGCGGAACGACAGTTCCGGGAAGACCTTTATTATCGCCTGGGCGCTCTCGTGATCCAACTTCCTCCGCTCCGGGATCGCTCAGACGATATTCCAGCACTGTCCCGATATTTTTTGAATCGCTCGCAAAAGGAACTGAACTGCCTCGGCGGTTCATTGGAGCCCGACGCCCTGCAATGGCTTCGTGAACAGAAATGGCCGGGAAATGTTCGTCAGTTGGAGAATGTCCTCCGGCAGGCCCTCCTGGCTTCCCACGGATTCCCAATCCGGTCCGAGCTAATTCAGACGGTTTTTTCCAGGGCGAACGAAAAATCCGTTCATTCCCCCGCCCAAGCGGGTGGTATCGAAGGCCTGATGGACGAACTCCTGGCCCAGGCCAAGGGTGGGGCCGACCTCGATGTCCATGCCCGTGTCTTCGAGGAAATGGAACGGCAATTGTTTTCCAGGGCCATTCGTTTGGCCCAGGGAAATCAGGCCAAGGCCGCCCGCTGGTTGAAGATGTCCCGCCAAACGGTCCGAGAAAAGCTTCAGAATTTTGGACTGAAGACATCCAACGACGAAAGCGACACCTAAGATTCCGGTGCCGGTGCAGGGAGTGGGTGTCGCGATGACCAGTCATTGGGCATCGTGACCAATGACTGGTCTTCCAGAAGCTCGATTCATTCCAGAGACCCGCAAAATGGGGCAAAATCCGTGTATTTCGCACCTGGCACGCCGATAGCTCTGCGGGCGGCCATCGAAGGAATGCCGCATGTCGAGTGTTGAATCCATCATGTCAGGTGTCCGTGAATCGGGCTACCGCTGGAAAAGTTGCCAGGAGAAGGCGCGTCGCAGTCTGGCCCTGGTGGCCTTTGGCCTTGCCTCCTGGGTGCAGGCGGAGACGCTCACTCTGGACAAGGCCTTGCAACTGGCCGGGGAAGGGCACCCGCGCCTTCAGGCCGGTGTTGCGCAGTGGAGGGCTGCAGGTGCGGCCACGCGGACGGCGCGTGCCTTTCCCAATCCCGAGGCGGGGGCTTTGGCAGGTACCCAGACCACCCGGATTCCTGGGAATGCCGCCGGTTCGGTGTATTCTTTTAGTCTGACCCAGCCTCTGGATTTCGGTCCAACCCGGTCTTCGCGCATCGAGATCGCAGATCGGAACCTCGAGGGCAGCTATGCAGCGTTGGACCTGGTCCGCAACGAGGTTTTGTCCGACGTTCGACGGGCCTTTTTTGAAGCCCTTCGCCGTCAGTCGGAATTGGAACTATTGCTCGAAAGCTTTCGCCTGGTGGAAGATTTACGCCAGCGCATTCAGGTGCGCGTGGGAGTGGGGGAGGCGGGGCGGCTGGAATTGGTGCGCACCGATGCCGAACTGGCCACCGCGCGGGCGACCGCCAACGCCGCCCGCCTTGATTTGACTTCCGCCATCGCCCGCCTGCGCGCCGCAACGGGTGTTGTCCAGGAAGAAGAAATTCATGTTCAGGGAACCTTTGAGGCTGCGGAAGCGGTGGAACCGCTGGCCGAGATCCGACAGCGGGTCCTGGAGAAGCATCCCTCCCTGCGGCAGGCGCGTGCCGAGGTGGCCCGTGCCCGGGCCAAGGTGCGTCATGAACGTTCGCTGCGAATTCCGACGCCATCCTTGCGGGCCGAAATAGACCGCCCTCCCGATACCCCCACCTATCGTTTCGGACTCAGCCTGCCTTTGCCGCTCTGGGACCGACGTTCAGGCCCCATCGCAGAGGCCACCGCCCAGTTGAATCAGGCCGAGGCGCTTTTGAAATACCAGGAGATACAGATTCATTCCGCCCTGGTGGGTGCATACGGTCGTTTTCAATCGGCCGGTGAGCAGTTGACCGCGTTTGAGCAGGGGATTGTTCGCGAGGCCGAAGAGGCTCTCAAGGCGTCGGAATTGGCATTTCAACTGGGCGAAAGGGGTATTCTGGAAGTCCTCGACGCCCAGCGCATCCTCCGAACCGTGCGCCTCCAGTTCCTGATTGCACGGTACGATCGCCAGCTGGCTCTGGTGGATATTAATGAACTGAAAGCAACAGCTCCCGCCGCCGACGCGGTCACTGGAGCCCCGTCGGAGACCAGGAAATAGATTACCAGCTTTCCCACCCCTTCAACATGTCAACCCTTTCATCTCTCAATCTAACGGCCGTCTTTGGAGTCGCACTGGTCACCTTGACGGTGGGCATCGGTTGTGGGCCTGCCACTCCGGAAAAAAAGCCGGAAGCATCCGTCGCCAAGGAAGTGACCGATCCTTTGAGTATCAAGGCGGAGCCGGGCCTTTTCGAGCGCCTCCGCATCGAGGAGCCCACGTGGGCTGAGGTCGGATTGAAGGTAACCGTTCCAGCACATGTTTCGGTCGATGAATCCCGTGTGACCCGGGTGGGCTCTCCCGTCCTCGGACGCGTCTTGGAATTGCCCGTCCAGGTGGGAATGGAGGTAAAACAGGGACAGGAATTGGCCGTGCTCAACAGCACGGCACTTTCGGATGCTCAGCTGGCATTTTTGAGAGCGTTTTCGCGTCGTCAGGCTGAGGAGCGGGCGGTCCAACGGGCCAAATCACTTCTTGAGGCGGGTGTGATAGGGACCGTCGAATTGAGCCGTCGGGAGGCTGAATTTTCCCAGGCAACAGCGGAGATGGATGTCGCACGGGACCAACTGGGACTGCTCGGCATGTCTCGTGAATCCATCGTTCGCCTCGAGCAAACCCGGCAGATCGATTCAGTATCCCGGGTGCTTGCCGGGATAAACGGGACCGTCATCGAGCGACGGGTCAGCGTTGGCCAGGTTATTCAAGCGTCTGAAAGTCTTTGCGACATCGTGGATTTGTCGCGGGTCTGGCTGCTTGCGGATGTTCCAGAATTGAAAGGAGGTTCCCTGTCTGTCGGGCAGCCTGTGCGAGTCCGGGTACCGGCACTACCCGAACTCAGCATCGAAGGTCGGCTGACCTTTGTTTCCGCCACGGTGAACCCAGCCACCCATACAATTCAGGTCCGACTCGATGTGAAGAACGAGGACCGGAAATTGAAACCGGCCATGCTGGCGACACTGGAATTCACGAACCACGCGGAGAAGAAACTGGTGATCCCCCTGTCCGCCGTGGTTCGCGAGGACAATCAGGAGCATGTCTTTGTTCAGAAGGAGCCCCAGGTATTCATCCTGCGAAAGGTTTCCATCGGCCACGAAGCGGACAGCAACCGGGTTTCGGTGGAAGGACTCCGTGAAGGGGAAAAAATTGTCACCGAAGGAGCATTTCATCTGAACAACGAGCGAAGCCGACGTGCGCTCAAAGGAACTGAAGGATCCTAATCATGGTCAAATCGCTGATAGATGCCTCGCTGAGGCAACGCGTGGTCGTAGTGGTGCTGGCATTCATTGCCCTCGCTGCCGGAATTGACGCGACACTGAAGCTTTCGGTGGATGCCTTTCCCGACGTCACCAACGTTCAGGTTCAAATCGCCACCGAAGCATCAGGACGCTCGGCAGATGAGGTCGAGCGCATCGTGACCGTGCCGGTTGAGATTGGCATGACCGGGTTGCCTGGCATGGTCGAAATGCGGTCACAAAATCAGGCTGGCCTTTCCATCGTCACGCTCGTCTTCAACGATGCCACACCGGTCTATTTTGCGCGGCAGCTGGTCTCGGAACGCCTTGCAGAGGTTCGAACTCGCCTTCCCCCAGGCCTCAATCCCGTCCTGGGGCCGGTGTCCACCGCTCTCAGTGAGGTCTATCAATATACGATCGAGAAATCCACCGATGCTGAACGTCCTCTTTCCAAGGAGGAGTTGATTGAGCGCCGAACTCTTCAGGATTGGGTGGTTCGCCCGTTGCTTCGATCCATCTCTGGAATTGCGGAAATCAATTCCACCGGTGGCTATGTCAAACAATATCAGGTCGTCGTGGACCCCATCCGGATGCGTAACTTTGGCATCACCCTCCAGGACGTGCAGGAGGCTCTTGCGCGGAACAACGCGAATTCCAGCGGTGGCATCATTCCGCGTGGTTCGGAAATTCTTCTCGTGCGCGGCCTCGCCCTCGTTTCCAGCCTCGAGGACATTCGGTCCATCGTTCTCAAGGAAACAAAGGACACCCCTGTTTTTATCCGGGACGTGGCCGAGGTGCGGGTGGGTGAGGAAGTTCGTTACGGAGCCATGATCAAGGGCGGCTACACCGAATCTGTTGGAGGCATCCTCCTGATGGTGGCCGGGGGCAATGCGAAGGAAATCGTGGCACGGGTGAAGGACCGTGTTCAGGAAATCAATTCAAACGGAATGCTGCCGGATGGAATGAAGATTGTCCCCTACTATGACCGTTCGGAGCTTGTTGATGCCGCACTCATGACCGTCAGCAAGGTACTGATGGAAGGTATTCTTCTGGTCGTGGTGGTCCTTTTCCTTTTCCTTGGTGATCTTCGCTCCAGCCTGATTGTGATTGGCACGCTGGTCCTGACGCCGGCTCTAACCTTTCTCGTGATGAATTCGTTGGGGATGTCGGCCAACCTGATGTCGCTGGGTGGTTTGGCCATCGCCATCGGCCTGATGATCGACGGTGCCGTGGTGGTGGTGGAAAATGTCTTTCATCGTCTGGGCCACGACAAATCAACTCCCCGGCTTAAATTGGTCTTTGATTCAGTGATGGAGGTCGCGACGCCGGTGGTGTTCGGCATTTGCATCATCATCCTCGTTTTTCTGCCACTCATGACCCTGGAAGGGATGGAAGGGAAAATGTTTGCGCCGCTGGCGCACACCATTGCCATCGCATTGGCGATTTCCCTGGTCCTCTCCCTCACATTAACTCCGGTTCTCTCCTATTTCGTCCTGAAACCGGGCAACGATTCGGATACCTGGGTTGTTGCACGCTTGAAATATCCGTACAGGAAGCTCCTGAAATGGGCCACCTCGAATGAAATCAAAACTGTGGGCGTGACCTTCGCCGTCTTCATTGGTTCCCTGCTTCTTGTGCCGTTCCTGGGAACCTCATTCATTCCCGAATTGAAGGAGGGTACCATTTCTCCCAACGCCGACCGGGTTCCCAACATTTCCCTCGATGAATCCATCCGCATGGAAATGGAGGCTCAGCAGCTGATTCGAACCGTTCCGGGCATTCGATATGTTGTTTCCCGTCTGGGCCGGGGTGAATCACCGGTGGACCCTGCAGGGTATCATGAAACGGATATGATCGCCCAGCTGGCGCCCATCAAGGAGCGCAAAGGCAGAACCCAGGATGATATTGCCGACGAGGTTCGGAAAAAAATTTCCGCGCTGCCGGGAGTCAACCTGGTGATGGCCCAGCCCATCTCCGATCGCGTCGACGAGATGGTGACCGGCGTCCGTGCCGATATCGCCGTCAAAATCTTTGGAGATGACCTGGATATTCTCCTCAAAAAAGCCACGGAGGTCTCCAAGCTGGCGCAAAAGATTCGAGGGACCGGCGACGTTAAAATGGATCGTGTCTCGGGACAGCAGAATTTGAACATCACCATCGACCGGCAGGCCATCGCACGCCATGGGCTCAATGCATCCGATGTTCATGATGTCATTGAGGCCGCCATCGGTGGAAAGTCATCCACTGAAATCTACGAGGGTGAACGCCGATTTCAGGCGGCGGTCCGTTATCCGGAATCCCTCCGAAACAGTCCGGAAGCAATACGGAGTATTCTGATCAATGGGCCCGACGGCGAACCGATCCCCCTGGATTCCATCGCCAAGGTGGAACTTCGTGAGGGCTATTCCCAAATCAAACGCGAAATGGCCAAACGCCGGGTGGTCATCGGCATCAATGTGCGTGACCGGGACTTGGGTGGTTATGTCGAGGAGTTGCAATCCCGGGTTCGGGAACAGGTCGTCTTGCCTGCGGGCTACCATTTTGAATGGGGAGGTCAATTTCAGAACATGGAGAGGGCCTTGAATCGTTTGATGATCATCGTTCCCGTGACCATCGGAGGAATCTTCTTTCTGCTGTTTCTCCTCTTTAATTCCATCCGGTTCGCATCCCTGATCATTCTGGTCCTCCCATTTGCCTCCATTGGGGGAATTGCTGGGCTCTTTTTGACGCGGGAGTACCTTTCGATTCCTGCTTCTGTCGGTTTCATTGCACTCTGGGGAATCGCGGTGCTCAACGGAGTGGTTCTCGTTTCATATATCCGGAGTTTACGTCAGTCGGGTATGTCGCGTCATGAAGCCATTGTTCAGGGGGCATTGATGCGATTCCGTCCGGTGATGATGACCGCTTCCGTGGCTGCCCTTGGATTGGTGCCATTCCTGTTTGCCACGGGACCCGGCTCGGAGGTGCAGCGTCCTCTGGCCATCGTTGTGATTGGCGGATTGATGACCTCCACATTGCTGACCCTGGTAGTTGTTCCAGCCCTCTATGGGTTCTTTGACGATCTTCCGAAGCAACAGGCGGGGAGCAAACCGATTGATCCCCACGGTAAACCGGCTCACCTCGACACAGAGCCTTTGCGTGTCTGGCCGGTGTGACATGGCAGAGGACTCGCGCCCTGAGCGGCCCTGGGAGGGGCTTATCCCTCCTCTCCATTCGAACAATCCGGAAATCCCGGATTGTTGCACTCGGTTCCGACTAAACGCGGCTACCTTCGTTCGCAGTGAGATATAGAAATTCCTCCGGAGGTGGGCAGTTTTTGGGATGGCTTGAGCAATCGTGGTCCCTCCGTCCAATCAGTTCGGCCCGATGCCATTTTAGGCCGTTGAGGGCAATGTAAACTCACTTCCGGGTGAGAAGGGTTTGTTGTACGGCTAAGACCTGATGGCATCGCACCAGGGGAAGCGGAATATCCGGGTATGAAGCATCACCATTCACCACAACCCGTCCACACCGTTCCGGTTCCTCGAATCATCGACCTTGCTGAGCGAAAGACGGCTGAAGCGGCATTTGTTCCATCGCCCGACGAGGTAGCCCGGCGTGCCTATTTTACCTATTTGAACCAAGGTTCATTGCCCGGACACGAAGTGCAGCGCTGGCTGCAGGCGGAGGCAGAGCTGATTCATGAGCGGAACCTGACCCGGACGCACGGGATTGAAAAGAGTCCCTCGACCGCCTGAAAGCATAACGCATTGGACACACGGCGATGGTTTGAGGATGGACTGAAGGTGCGAATCCACATTTGCATTCTTCATTTCGCAGCGATCTCTTGCTGATCGATCATACGCCGATTCTCCAGGCCTTGAATGGCGGAAAACCAACTGAATCTTAGCGAAGAAATATTTCTGCGCAGGCGGAGGAAGTTCGCGTTACCGTCACCGGAATTGACGAGCGCAAGGGAGGGGAGATTGGAATTGCCCTCTATCCGGGTCCTACCGGATTTCCCATGGATTCATTGAAGGCAAACTGCGTCTGGCTGAAGGCCGACGCCACCAATATCACGCATGCTTTTCGGGAATTGAAGTCAGGGACTTATGCCGTCGCGGTTTCCCATGATCTCAACGGAAACCACATCACGGATACCACCTGGGTGGGAATACCCAAGGAACCATGGGGAGTTTCCAAAAATATCCGGCCCAAGCTGAGGGCACCGCGGTTCGAGGAATGCTCCTTTAGTCTGACGAATTCCGTGCCGCTGTCGTTGGTTATTCCAGTCAAGCAGTGATCCAGCCTATGAAGTTGAACAACAAATTCCTTTCGAAGTATGGAAAATGGGCAGTGGTCACTGGGGCCTCTTCTGGCATCGGACGTGCCATGGTCCAGGAGCTTGCGGAGGCTGGGTTGAATCTGGTGCTTGTCGCACGACGGGAGGCCGAGTTGAAGCAGCTCGCTGCAGAAATTGCCGCCAGCCATGGGGTGCAGCTCCGGGTTTTAGCCGCCGACCTGGCCATCCGGGAAGAAGTGCAACGGATCGAGGAAGAAACCGGTGGGCTCGATGTGGGACTCTTGGTGGCGGCGGCTGGATTTGGCACTTCCGGTGATTTCATCGATGGCAATCTGGAGGACGAATTGTCCATGCTGAATGTCAATTGCAGGGCGGTGATGGAATTGAGCCTGCATTTTGGGCGTCGCCTGGTGCAGCGGGGTCGGGGAGGGATCATCCTATTTGGTTCGCTGGTGGGCTATCAGGGAACACCTCGCGCCGCCCACTACGCGGCGACCAAGGCCTATATCCAGACGTTTGCCGAGGGGCTGAATCGGGAAATGGCCCCAAAGGGCGTCGATGTTCTCGCGTCAGCTCCCGGACCGGTGCTAAGCGGTTTTGGTGAACGGGCAAGAATGCAGATGGGGCTTGCCGAAAAACCCGCCCGTGTGGCGCGGGTAACGCTGGCAGCGTTGGGACGGCAGATGACGGTCACTCCGGGCCTCATTTCCAAATTCCTCACCTGGTCCCTCATGACGGCACCCCGCAGGCTGCGAGTCAGCATTATGGGGCAGATTATGGGCGGGATGACCCGTTCCAATTCGCGGCCCATGTAAGCTCGCCCCTTCGGAAGGAGGAAGGAGCTCGTGTTGTAGTGGGGCAGGGACTGGAATCTTGGCCCCATTTTCAATTGACCCGCAGGGCGGTTGTCCGTGCAGATTATCGGGGTGAAACTTTATCGGCTGAACCGCCTTTTCAATTCCCGCTCCAACCGCTGCTTCGACGTCGCGGTCGACCACGGCTTCTTCAATGAACGGGGCTTTCTCCAGGGCATTGAAAACCTCGAGCAGGCAGTCAAGACCATCGTCGCTGCTGCTCCCGATGCGATTCAACTCACGATCGGTCAGGCCCACTACCTTCAATCCCTTCCCGGTAAGGCCAAACCTGCCCTGGTTCTCCGAACCGATGTGGCGAATGTCTACGGCACTCAGTTGCCTCGGAGCCTTTTCAGCCGGATGATTGACCATCCGGTGGAGCAGGGGCTTCGACTGGATGCCACTTGCGTGGTGGTCAATCTGTTTCGAATTCCTGGCGAACCCGAAGTCACCGACCAATGCATTCAAAACATTCTCCGGATTAAGCCGGAATGTGATCGCATGGCCATGCCGCTGATGATCGAACCGCTGGTTTTTCAAGCCAACACCAAGGCTGGTGGTTACATGGTGGATGGTGACCTGGATAAAATCCTCCCTCTCGTTCGGCAGGCGGTGGAATTGGGGGCTGACATTATCAAAGCTGACCCAACCGACGACGTCACTTTATACCATCGGGTGGTCGAAATTGCTGGGCGCATCCCGGTACTCGTCCGGGGCGGCGGCAAGGCGGCGGATGCCGAAATCCTCCAGCGCACCGAAACGCTCATCCAACAAGGGGCAGCCGGTATCGTTTATGGGCGCAACATCATTCAACATGCCAACCCAGCCGGAATGACCCGCGCGCTCATGGCCATTGTCCATGAAGGAGCCACGGCATTGCAGGCGGCAGAATACCTAACTGTGTCCCCTGCTGTCTGAGTCGAGTCGACAGTTGTCCATCGTCCGGAAAATGAACTCCTCTTCGACGGAACGTGCCCGTCAGCACGCAGCCCAGTATCAAACCTATCGGGGGCTTCCTCCCTTGTTAGGATTAAGTAGTTTCGTGGAGGCCGTCGAACCCGGGATGTCCGTCGAGGAATCGGTCGATGCTCTTAAACGTCATCACTATGCCTTTCGCCGACTGCATCATGTGTTCATCGCTCGCCTGACCTCGGAGCCGATCTTTGAACTGAAGATGGCCTTCAGCTATCACGCATGGCTCTGTGCGGTGCAGGTGAGTGCCCTCCGGGCGAGGGTGGGTGAAATGCGCGAGCCGCCTCTGGGGCTTGAGAAAGTGCCTCATCCTGGTCTCGAGCTTGCCTTCGATGAACTCCTTTCCGCAGCCACCACCGAGGAACTGCTGTTGGGACTCTATGAAGTGGCCTTGCCGACACTTCAAGCCAGGCTGGAACAACATTACCGCCGAGCTCATCCACTTGCGGATCAACCGACCCGACGACTTTTGAGCGCCGCCAATGCCGACGTACAGGAACAGTTGGATTACGGGCTCCGGGCCATTTCGTGTCTGGTTGAACCCGAGGCCCGTGGTGCGGCCATGGAAACTCTGACCACGATGCGGGCGGCATTGGCTGTTGCCGATCATCGCCCTCTTATTGACGCGGTTGCCGGAACACCGGAATCCAACTTCGTTGAGAGTTCCGGGTTACCGCCCCGCCATCGCTCAAAAACACCCTGGAAATTCGACGGTCAGCCCCGTCGCGATGAGCGGTTTCCCGATCCCTACAACATGGGAGTCAATGCCGAGGTGTTCCTTTACGAGCCCAGCCTCCCGGCGGAAGCCAAGGTGCTGATGATGTTCTATAAGCGTATCCGTGAGATCGATGTTCCGGAAATGATGGCCAGCATCCTCGCGGAGACCCCGGGAAAGCCATGGGCCTATTATCACGACATGACCCGTCAATTATGGGACGAGGCCCGGCACGCGATGATGGGTGAAGTGGGATTTGCGAGTGTCGGGATCGATTGGGCAAAGAATGTCATGGTGAATTTCACCTGGTCCCTGGGACTCAATACCCAGCTGACGGCCAAGGAACGCCACGCCGTGCTCTATTTCATCGAGCAGGGGCTGATGCCCAAGACGGGAAAACGGCACGAATGGGAAGTCAGCCTGCGGGCAGCGAATCCATTGGCGGCGACCTTCCAGGACTTTGACTGGGCCGACGAGGTGCTGCATGCCCGGGTGGGCCGCGACTGGTACGTCAGTGACATGCCGAGCCCCTCGGCGGCGGTGGCCTATGGCGACGAATGCTGGAGCAAAGTCTTGATCGGTTGGAAATCGTGGAAGGATCAAGGGCTGACAGCGCATCGCAACTGGTGGCCGGGCGCCTACCGGGAGTATTGCGCCAGCAACGGGCTGGAACCTGACCCCACCGTGGCTGCCTTTCAGGTCACCTACGAGAGCACCCGCGCCGATCTCAAGGACATCTCCGCGTCAGCCTGAGGACACCTCTTGGAGAAATGGCTTCATCATTCACAGCAAGTCCTCCTACAATATCCAGATGCCGCACGCATCCACGGTAAAGTGGAAGATATGCTGGCGATAACGCCAATCACAAACTCGGCGGGAAAACATAAGCCTAATTGCCCCGGAGTCACCTCTTGTTCAGCTATTAGAACGAATCTCCGCACCCAAGTAAGCTCCCCGTTGAAGCGAAAGAGCCCTAGGCGCTAGGTTTCGTGCGCGTCGCAATAGCTGCTCGGCCTGACCTCGATCTAACTGATTGCGCCCCACAACTGGAAGTCGATCAACCAATTCCGCAAACTTTTCGGCGATCTCTTGCTCTTCTATTAGTTCAACATTTGATCTGAACTCCTGGAGTGAAAAAATAGTTCGCATAATTTATTCAACTTATTCGTACAAAATAAAATGTGCTTGGTCAAGCAAGTTGCTGGTCAGTCCACGCCATAGACTTTTCGACTGTATCGAATCTCTCAGCGAGTTCAATCTCGACTGAAAACAGAAGTGGCCTTGCCTCGGTCGAACGGCACCCTTGCGTCCGAAGCGAACGAATGATTGATGCAGTCGTGCTAGCTGTAACGCCCTCCCCGATGGCGAGATCAGCGAAATGACCTTTACCCAGATCGGACACATGAACGTGTACGATGTGATCTATGATACTGCCTCCTTCAGCCCCATTACCGTGTATATTTAGGGAGGCAGATGTGATCCCTGCGAGAGCCCAGTGCCCAGTGTCGCAGTTGAGGCCGACCGATCTTCCGATTCTTGAATATTCAGTCAATTGAGGTAGCAAAGACTTGATATCTGCAAGCTCAGATACAACATAAATGTCACCGGGTTCCAACTCAATTGAAAGCGTGAGCCCCTGGGCCAATTCTGGTACAACCTCTTCAAGAGATAACTTGAGGGCAGAGAGCGCCGTCTCTTTCGATGCAAGGCGAGCGGAAAAAGCGGAACCGTCATCATCCCAAAAGACGTTACCTCCACCACTTATTTCACGTCGAGACTTCGGAAGTGAAGCCACGCGATGCCCGTAAAGCAGCGTACCCGTCACTGTCTCAATAACCTGAATCGACTTCGGCCGGTTAATATTGATCAGGTTTGCTATTTTCACTACCGCTCGGAGGGCCGAGCAAGAACGTTGGCGCCTGGCCAAGTCTAAGCTCCCGATTCCAGGAAAAAAAGTGCAGATGGCCGCCAAAGTCGGGCCCTGCGACGAACTTTCCAGAATCCGATTTGCCAATCTCTCCAATGCACTTAAGTTTTTGCAATTCTCTGCAAGCCAATCTTCAGCCGTGATGATGGGCGGTACATATGGCTCAAGAATCGGCTTTTTGTAGAAAATCTTTTTTGGGCGGTTTCGATCAAAGCGTATCGGGAATTGGTTGAAGACAGACTTTACGAATGCAGTCAGGGAAGAGCATTGCTTTGGCAAGCTTCTAATCATCGCCAAAGGTGTTGTCTGTGACGGGCAAAGCATTTCAACTTCATCGCGCATGAATGCGTAAAGTTCAATGTGGTTACAGTGCCCATTGCTTAGCTTTTTGATTTCGTTAGAGCACAAGCCACGCTCAGTGAATGATGTAATTACCCCGACTGAACAGCTGGTTGAGGCATGCGGATTACTCTGAGGAGATGCAACTTGCTGGATCGTCGGTGGTCCTGGGGGCATCGCAGTCTGCGAGTCGAATACACAATGAGCAGCTTTCCAAGACCATTGTCCATTTGAGATGTACCCCATTCCAACTATTAACGTCTCAATGCTATCACCAATTCTAAGGCTCGAAAGATCCAACTCCGCATTCCAGGCTCCGCACATGCCAACTCCAATTTCAAGCCAAAGCCATTGGCCAAGTGCCCAGCCCTCCGTCTTCAGAAAGTCGAAAAAGTTTGATAGGTCGGTTGGTGTTAGTCCGCAGCGTTGAAGGAGTGGATTGTGTTCGAAAAAATCTAAATTTGAATATTCGCCTGCAATCTTTACCAAAAGGAAGTCCCGATGATCGTTCGGTGGAAGTGCTGACAGACTCCTACCCCAAAAGATCGACCAATCGAAACTTCCAGCAATCTCCACCAGTCCTGGTTGAAACGCTGAATCAGACTCATCTTCGGGCAATTCCCGACTCCGTTCGACGGATGGTTTTAGTGATAGTAGGGCAGTTTTGACTCTATCAGGAGTAACTGGAATAAAGAGTGGATAATCTAATGATGAACCAAATTCAATTTCCGCTTCTTTAGCGACTTCCGGTGCAGTGTAGGTGGAATTTCTTAAAATAGCATCGGTTGACATTTCCACAAAAGGGCGATGCGCCGGATCCTGAACAAGGTACTTATCATCAGTCTCGTGATATCCAAAGACGACCACCATATGCCGACAACTTCTATCGGAACGTCCGGCATTTGGGCGATCTCCAGCGAAGTATAGACTCACTGGCTGGATATTGCAGCGACCGGATGTCTTTCCTCTCATGCGATCCGAATCGACTCGAAGGAGTATAGGGAACCCTGAGCGGATATAGCCTCTGAGTGCTCGCCCGATTCGATTTCGCGCTAATGTCGTAATTCCGCCTGCTGCGGAAAAATGAGATTCACGTTCCTTATATCGAACGCGATTGTAGTTGAAGTATTGGGTCTCGGCCCACATACCAATCCGAGGAGCTCGAAAGTAATGGCATACTTCGGTTGCAGTCAGGCCACCCAGAGGGAAATCTTCATACGGAGTGCGGGTCGCTGAGGGTCGAGCTAGAATCGTAATCTCCGGTAGGGAGACTACAGAAGTGACAATGTGGTAGGTAAACATTGTCGCCATGAAGCAGCATGCCTGTGCGCAAAGACCTCCTCCGATCACATCAAGTTGGCGAAGATAAGGAACAAGCACGGGAACATCTTGGGGAGGTGCGTCGTGTTCTCCCAAGTGTCGCAAAATCTGCGACGGTAGTCCCAAGACGTGCCAACTATTTGTCTGGTAAATCTTCGGAATTGAAAGATACGAGTCTGCGATTGAACTTAGTCGGCGCGGTTCCCGTATTGCCCGAACTGAATTAAGCTGAGGCAAAATTCGTCGTAGACGTCGAACATTGACAAGTCCAAAGTATCCGCCTCCCTTTTGCTGAAATCTTACTCGCCAGGCAAATCGGGGATCGGAAAGACCCAACATCTCGGCTTCCCCTCGGGTTATTATTGAAGGAGCGAGTCTGGTTTGCCACTCGGTTTGAGGCGTTGACGCTCCGTTGGAAAGAATCGAATTTATGACTCTGAGCTCAGAGATTGCCATCCGCATTACGTCAGGATGATATTTTGATAGCGATGGACTCCACGATGAATACATGACTTTGGTACAAAACAGCGGTCGGCGGATTGAATTCGGAACCGGGGAACATTGATGGAGGGCCGTTTCGTCAAGCAATGAGAAAATGGCAAATCTTGCAGGATGACTATTGGAAATTGGATTTTTGGGAGCGCTATCGCCACCATAAAAGAGCTGATGCTCTGACGCGGAGACATTGGCACGACTGCAATAATTAGCTAACGGTTTCTCAACCGGAATTGGTTCGCAAATAAGTCTTTGCCATTGTCCGGCAAAGGGTCTACCGAAGGTAACCCATTGCGCAACAGGATTTTCATCAGCGTGTTCAGACTGCATGCAGTGGCTGACGTGTGCCTGCCTGTTTGCTCGGTCGTTGGTTGGTGCTGTGGTCACAGCGAGTTGGAGAGCGTTGGTGCCTGGCGAACTGGGACTTAGTTTTTTAAGTTTTTCTCTTAAGGGCCGTACTTTGTCAATAGAAATGCAAAAAAGCGGTGAAATATTGCCTCTTCCGACATTTTGGTGGGATTTGTCAGGCCGTGGGATAAAGATTAAGACCCCCGATATGAAAGAGGATATCGGTCTTGAAGCGTTCTCGATTGCGGTAGCCATAGGCTTTCTTGACCAGGCCAGCGATTCGATTG
>CAITXU010000165.1 GCA_903896505.1 uncultured Verrucomicrobiota bacterium
AGCCTCGGTCCTGCGGACGGCCTATAAGCTTCGCCTTTGCGAAATCTGTACCGTTTAAACCGCCTGTGGCTCGACAGGAGCCTCGCCCTACCGATGTGACTGTGATTCATCAGGTTGCAGACGAATCAACCGTTGAGGTCAAAAGCAGTTCTTTGGAAGGCTGGAAAGCCTGCGCTACGGCGTGAGGGTTGGTTCATGGAGTGGAAAGATCGAATTGGGATTTCAACAGCTCCCGGTTGAGACGGACCGTACGGGAACCGTCATCCATGGAGAGCACCGGATATCCTTCCACATTCAGAATGCGACGCAGGATCGAGAGCATGCCGGGTAGCCGGAACTCGGGAATTCCTGTTTTGGAGGCCAAGGCCACAAAAAGGAGGGAACCGCCGCGTTCTTCGATGGCTTCGAGCGTCTTGCGAACCACGGCTTCGGAGGGGGCCACACGTCCGGCAAGACTCAGCTGCGATTTGAACAACTCGGACTTCATCAGAGCATCAATCCAATCGGTCTCCGCCGAGGTCGGCATGGCCGTTCCAGGCTCGAAGAGCGGCAGCCCGGTCACTTCTTTCGCGACGGGGACCGGCGTGAGCCGTGACGGTTTCCGGGTCTCGGCGGCAGGTCCGCCATCAAACCACCATTCCGGCAATCGGTGGCCCACGGCCACCCAGCCTGCGGGCAGGTTCTTCTCCCGGGCGAGTACGGCCAGAGGCACGATCACTTCCTGTGGGGAAATGCCACCATGGTATCCGTTCTTGCGACTGGTGTAGATGACCCGCTCGCTCCAAGGGGCAATGAATCCCCCGGCGGCAAACCGCGCGACACGCTCTCCCTGCACCTCCAGTTCGCGCGGTTCCGGTTTCCCCTGCCTGGTCCGGTAGCGGTCGTTTCCGTCCTGGCGGATGGTCTCCGAGTTGTGCTCGATCACATGGCCGTGATCGCTGGTCACCACCACCACACGGTCGCCGTCTGTCGCGGCAGAAAGCAGTTGTTGGAGCAGGGGGATTCGCTCGATGCTCCAGCCCATGTTGAGCTGATCTCCCTTCAGGAGGTGATCGTCAACGGCATTGACCACGACACCCACCACCGGACGTTTCTCAAGGATGGTGCCTCGGACCACCTGGCTCAATCCGATGCCATCCTGCTCGGCAAGACTGGCCTTCAGGAAGAGCACCGGCTGCGTCGCGGGGGTGTTGTGTTCGGAGAGAGCCGGATGATTGCGGAAACCCACCTCCTCGCCGCCGGTTGCCAACGCCTGTTCCCGCCCCACCAGCAACAACCGCCGGGACCACTCGGTGATGGTGGGGAGTCCGGCGATGGCAAAGTGTGGTCTTTCCAGCTTTGCGGGCACCACCTCATGGAACCCTTTCCCTGAAAACGCCGACGCCAATTCCTGGTGAATGGCCAGGCTCAGACCGTCCAGAACGATAAGAAGGACCCGATGCCTTTTCGCCAGCGGTGCCACGACCTGTGGAATCAGGTCCTCAACCGTGAACAGTCCTTCCCCACCGCGCCGCGTCCATTCCACCAATGCAGAGCCAAAGCGCTGATTCTGCTGCTCCCGGAGCGTGTCGACCGGTGCAAGAATTTCGCGATAGGCCCGGGTCAGTTGCGGGTGGCTGTCCCCATGAAAGAGGTGGCGACGCGCCCAATCCACGAAGCAGCCTTCCTGATAATAGTCGGAAGCCAATCCGGCAAAGTCGGACGGAACCGGTGTCGGGCCACGCAGGCACCAGCGGCAAAGGCGGATGGCCATCTCCGCCCGCTGGACCCGGTCCGGCTCACGGTTGGCCAGAAAGTGTTGTCGAACGGCGGCGAAGGTCGTTTCCGCAGCCCGGAGGCGTTCTCCATTGGGTTCGTGGGCGAACGCCAGCAGGGCGTCCCCAAGCAGGCCCAGGCGCTGTTCCAAACCCGCCTGGGAGGCGTCGCTCAGGTGGGCCCAGGATTCGATCCGGAGCTGCCGCAGCAGCTGGTCAAAGGCGTCGAGGTCCGAACGCAAAGCCATCGAGGCGGGTTCTTCGAGTTCGCGCACGAGCCATTTGAGGCTGACTTCACCCAACGCGTGGCCGTCTTTGGCCGACGGATGTTCGCCCCCAAACAACGGTTCCAACCGCGCTCCTGCCGCGATGAGCTCGGGTCCAGGATTCGGACGGAAGACGACCTGACACGCCAATGCCAGCGCGGGAATGGCCGCGGGCGGAGAGACCCGCAGAGCCCCCAACACCAGTCCAGCCGGATGACCTGCGCAACGCCTCAGCCATTCCTGAATGGCGACGACGGCTTCACTGGTCAGTCCTTCCAATTTCGCCTTCGACTCAGGTCGACGCGCCCAATGGATCAGATCGAGCAGGTCGGGTTTGCCGGAACGAAATCCGAGGCTGTGCCGCAAGAGCATTTCCCACGCGGTTTCGATATCGAGACGCCCGCCCGGCACCGGCGGATAGCCTTCGGATGGTTGCGCCTCGGCGAGGGCCTCGGCCATCCAACGGACACCAGAAAGCCGGGGATCGATGTCCTTCGCCTTGAACAGTTCCTTGAGGATTTCCTTGGAGCTGATTTGGAACAGCCTTCGCTTTGCCAGCCGGGCCAGCACATCTTCGCAGAGGTCGCTGTCCGGGACGCTGGTGAGGAGCACCAACCTGCCCGGAGGTGTCTTCGTCAGCGCCTCGCGAATTGCGAGTTCTGAATCCGACTGAACGATGATCTGCTGGTCGCCGTTCAGGTTGAAGGTTGAGGGCCCCACCCAACGCTCCTGCACCTGCAAGCCGACCGCGAGCGCCTCGGGAAAGCGGTCCCGAATGGCGGCAACCTGGGTGCGAATTTGATGAATCGTCAGCATGGTGGTGTCTCCTCACAGAAAACGTTTGTCCGCAGATTGACGCAGATTCGCACAGATTTTAATTCTGCAATGGTTTTTGAATCTGCGTTCATCTGTGTTCATCTGCGGACAACTTTCTTCATCCGAAGTGATCGGGCTTTATGTTCAGTGGCAGACGGACTCCAAACAGGGTCATGGTGCGCTGTTGTAAATCGATCCGGCACTCCGCATCCGCATGGATCAAGGCGTGGAGGGAGACGGTCACCACGATCATGTTGCTCCATTCATCCGGCCCACCCTGGGAAAGGGGTCGAATATGATGCACTTCCAGTGCCTCGATGACCCGCTCCTTCGGGAGTCCCGGAGGCAGTTGATCTCCGTCCACCTGACTCGTTCCATAGAGCGATTTGAGGACGGCGACCAGCCGACGATTGCGCTCCAAAAGTTGGGGCTCTTGGGCATAAAACGCGGCAACTTCCGCTTCATCACTCCCGTACCATGCCGGTTGTGCCACCGGGACTGGTTCCACCGGCGGTGGCCCGACCTTGTTGGGATTCGTTGGACCGACGACCAATGTAACTTCGGTTCCGGTCGGGTCCCGTGGGACGGCTGCCGGCGGAGCAACTGGGGTGGGATCAACAAACGGCAGTGGCAGCGGCGGTGGCGGGGTTGGGGGCAGGGGTGTTGGCGTCTTGGGACGGTCTGCCAGGAGGCTCGCAGCGTCATCTTCGATGCCGGACAACGTCCCCGGCAGCGCGATTTCCTGTTCGTTTTTCGTCAGGACATCCCGCGCGCGTGAGTCAATGCTCTCCGCCGCCATTTGGCGGTAATCGGTCAGCCGGGTCGCGGAATCGATGATGTTCCATTTCGCCCGTTGCAGGGCGCCGTGCACCGCCGCCGCCTGTCGGATTGACGTGCCCAGGGTCAGTGCCGATGGCATTGCCGGTGCTACCGCCAGAGCCGCGATTACCTGCGACTCCGGTGCGGTGCGCAGGGCCTCAATCAGGTTGCGGCCCGCATGGGCAGCGACCCACCGGTCCGATGACCCCGGGGAAATCTTGCGCTCTAGCAATCGGCGCTCGAGTTCCACCAGCAGCGATTGCGTTGCGGACTGAAATTCCGCCGCCTTGGCCTTCAGGTCAGCCGTCAGCCTCGCCACGTTGGTGGCGTTGTACATCGATCCGGGTGTCAGGCCGAAAATGCCCTGAGCGCGCAAACAGGCTTCCTTCCATTGAGTCTCCGGCGGCAGCGGTTGGGTCCGCAGTTCCATTTCGTCCCGGAGCGTGTCCATCGAGGCTTGCACCGGTCCGCCATGCAGCGTCAGAGACCGATCAGCCTGGGTGGCAAAGAAGAGAATGACAAGATTCTGAAGCTCCAGCGGGAGTCCCATCGGTTGCGGTTCGTCGATCCAACGCCGAAGTTTGGCGACCGTCGTGGCTGATTCTCCGCTCTCCCTGGGAATGAAATGCTGCCGCCAATGGGCGTCCACCACCAGATGGGTTTCCCCCATGGTCGCCAATTTCAGCGGTTCGGCAATCAGCTTCACTTCCCGACGATTGGCCTGCTCCACCGGCGAGCGTCCATCCGCCGTTTGCAGGCCCTTTTCCAGCTCGGACCAGACTCGCTTGATGCTGGCAATCGAGATGCGCGTGTCGGTGGCGAATTCGGGATGGCCCGGATACTGTCCCTTTAATGCTTCCTGGAGCACCTCGTGGACGGCATCGTGAAGGGTCGCTGCCGCGGGCAAGGAAAGGGCGATGTTCGGATGAAGGCTCGTGATCTGCTCTTCGGGGTCCAGGGTATGGGCGGAGTCCAGGCAGGATTTGTCACTGGCCAGTCCGTAGGCGGCATCCAGATAGCCTTTGAGTTTTTGGCGCAATGCCCGGGACTGATTCTCCAGGATGACCCTGGCCTGCGCCCGTTCGACGGCCGAGAGCCGGGCGGCGTAGGTTTCGAACCGGCTGCCGGTCAGCACATGCTCCAGCTTCACCAGCAACCCGAGCTCGCGTTGCGCCGAGCTGTTCAGGAAGGACGGCATCCAGGCAATCGTCCGCGCTCCCTTGGGGAATTGCTGTCGGAAGCTTTCGATCTTCGAAAGGTCATCCCGGGGCCCATGGTTCTCATCCTTGTCGAAGGGGAAATCGATGATGACCTTCCAATCGTCCGTCCGGTTGTTCAGCGTCTCGTGGTTCAGTTCCCGGACATTGGCAAAGAGGAACTGGCATTGCCGTTTGGTTCCCCGCCAGACGAAATCGTGACTGATCCAAAGGGCTTCCGCCTGTTGGAGCCCCATCATCTCGTAGACCAGCTCCCTCACCTTCCGAATCCGGTTCCCGCCGTTGTCTTCCGTGGCCGCCTGATTGACCAGGCTGTCGGTGTCCACCCCGGCCAGCTGCACGCTGACGGTTGGATTGCCTTCCTCCTCACCAATTTTGATCTGGCCAATCTCGGAGGCCCACTCCCGACACTTCTGCAAGACCACGCGCCCCTCCTGACCCGGGATCGGCGTCTTGATACTTCCATGGTTCAGGGCCGCCAGTTTGTTGACCGTCATCGCCCGGAACGACTCCACCTCCGGGGCGAGCGCCGACAGCAGGAGCGTCTTCGCCAGGCGGTCATCCCGACGGAAGCCCATCACCTTGGGGTCCGTCGCGCTCCCAGCATCCGCCTGTTCCTTTTTGACGCCGTTCCTGCCTTCGATGAGCGGCAGCAGGTGCTGGAGGTAGAGGCGTCGGGCGTTCTCGAAATGGACCCGGATGACATCGCTGAACGGTTCTTCGCCCCGCATGATGATGTCGAAGATGTCACCGACGGGAATAATCTGCCCGAGTTCCAGTGTCTCCTTCTGTTCCACCAACAGCATGAGCATGATCTTCAGTGCCGTACGCTCGCGCTGAAGCAGGGTGGAGAGGGCCACCAGGGTCTCCATCAGGGCCGGACTGAACGGGTAAATCTTTCGGAACTGGGTCCGGTCACCCTCCCTGGTTTGGAGAATGTCCAGGACGTCGCGGCGAATCTTCTCGGTCTGGCGAAACGATTCGTCGATTTGCAGCCGGGCCGCCTCGTTTTTGGGCTTTAACACCCGCTTCTGCGCGATGGTGGGCAGATTGCGGTCTTCCAGCTTGATAACGTCAAAGCGCTGATCGAAGTGCTTGATCGAATCATCGAGGGAGACGTATTGAGCCCCCAGCATGGTGTCGCCCACCAGTTCCCGCAGGCTTTTCTGGCGGGCGATGAAGCTGATCAATGGGACCGGGCGCTTGGCGTTCTGCGATTCGACCAGCTTGGCGAGCAATTGGCCCTGCTGGGTGACGAACTCCGGTTTTCCTGCATGGCTGGCGAGCCAGAGGATGAGTTCGTCCAGGAAGAGGATGATGGCGTCGTAGCCGAGGGACTTGGCGTGGCTGCTGATGACCGACAGGCCGTTGTCGAGGTCGATGTATTCCGCCGTGCCGTGGGCGTGGCTGAAGATGGTCGCCACCAGCGAACCCACGAGGCGGACGCGCTCGGGGTGCTGCGGATGGGCATTGCCTGCCCGATCGAAGGAATCGGCATCCCAGGCAGTGCCGAGAACACCCCAGCCGCTGTTGTCCGAACTGGCGTCGCTGTTGATGGCCGTGAAGAAGGCCGCGTCGCCCATCTGCTTGCGCAGGCTGCGGGCATTGTCGAGCAGCTTTTCTGACCGATAGACCCCCGGGTGCGGCTTGTCGGGATGCAGGCGGGTGACGAAGTCGGTGTACCCCTCCAGGATGGCCGACGTGAGGTCGGTCTTGCCGATCATGTGAAACGGCACCAGCAGGAACTTCTTCCCGTGACCCCAGTCGTTCCAGTTGGTCTCCGCGAGCAGGGTGGGGAACTCGGCAAACCGTTGGACCGCCGGATGATTGGCGAGCATGAGGTTCAGCACCGCCATGAAATGCGACTTGCCCGAGCCGAAGCTGCCGTGCAGGTAGGCCCCCTTGCTGGAATGCGATTGCAGGCTGGATTTGACGAGGTCAAGGGCCTGCCGGAGGCACTTGGCCAGCTCTGGGGTGACGACGTAATTCTCGAGCGTCTGCTCCGGATTGCCGAGGCCTTCGGTGAGCCGGAGAACGAAGTCCCCCTGCCGGACTTGATCCGGCAGGTCAATGAGGTCTTTGAGGAAAGGCATGGGAGTTTATCCGCAGATGAACGCAGATTTCCGCAGATTATGGAGTGGCGGTCTTAGATTCGATCGGCGCATTTTTGAAGCTGTGTCCAGCTGCGGGAATCTTTGGATGAACCGCCATGGAAGTTCCGCGGATGGTGAGCTGGCGTTCGCGGAGGGTATCGAGCATACGCAGTTTTTCCTCGATGGGAAGCACCGCCAGCCCCCGCCGGAACTCACGCTTACTCTGGAGTATTACTCGGATGTCGAAGGTCATGATGCGTCTCCCAGAAATTGCCGCCCGAACCGTTGCCAAGCATCGGCCAAGCCGTGGCGGGTGACAATCTCTTCAAACATTGGGGCGTGGAGCACCCCGGATTCCACAAATTGAAGCAGCCGCGCCTTGTCCGTGGCACGTCCCGTTTGCAGGGCGATGGCGGCCAGGTGCTCGGCGGTAAATACTCGAACCGGTGTACCCGCTACTTCCCGGGAGATCGCCTGGTCCAACGCCTCCTCCACCAGCGGGCTGGTGGGCGTAAGGAACTGCACCGGCCACTCGCCAATGACGATGTATTCGCCCTTCACCTCGCAGCCCCGCCCGCGCAGGTAGTCGAACAGGGGTTGGGGGCTGATCAGGAAACTTCCGGGCTCACTCTTGAACGCAACAAACACGTCCACGTCCAGAGTGGACATGGGTTCGAGGTAAAACGTGGCCCCCACCGCGCCGCCGATGGCATACCGCTCCATGACGCCATCGGCCTGCATCTGATTGATGGTCTTGATGACTTCGTAGATCTTCATGGAGCATGAGTTATCCGCAGATGGACGCAGATTTCCGCAGATTCGGCAGAAATCGTTTTGGGTCTGAATTCTTCATTCTTCAAATCTGTGGTCATCTGTGTAAATCTGCGGACAAAAACTCTGCGGTTTGGGGAGGGTATCCGCAGATGGACGCAGATTTCCATAGATTAGGCAGAAATCGTTTTGGGTCTGAATTCATCATTCTTCAAATCTGTGTTCATCTGCGTGAATCTGCGGATGAAAGGTCTTCGGTTGTGGACTAGGCCCGGGAGAGGGCATTCCCGCTGACGAAAAGATTGCGGCACCGAAAAGCGGGGGGGCTTTCCTGCAAAAGCACCGCACGCAGTGATGCCAGGGGTGAAGCGAACCATGGTCGATGGAGCTGCCGCCCTTCGGCCCTCGCCCATTCAGGGCTGGGTAAATTGAACGTCCGTGCCAACTCTTCCGCAGTTGCGGCGAGGTACGCATCCTGGATACGCCCCACTTCGTTACCGGACGCGTAGAGTCGGCGAGGCACTTCCTCGAGTGCCCCCGCGGCCGGACTCGCATAGAAGGCGTCGAGAAAATTCGCCAGGCACCGATCAAAGGAGTCACCCTCTGCGGTACGCGCCGCCACTTCCGCCAAGCTCTTGGGTCTCATATCGTTCCTTCTTCAAACAGGCCTTCCACCAGGTACTTCGCCCGCATCGGGATGCGGTGCTCCGGATAATATTGCCCTACCAGGTCCAGAACGACACTCGCATTTTCAAGTCGGAGATGCCGGATGAGGGCCAGCACCATCACCGTGCCTCCAAAAAGGCAGACCTCGCCGATCACGCCCTGCCTGCCAAGTTCATCGGAAAGGGCCGAGAGAGCGCCCAGGATCGCCCCCCGGGTGAGAGCCGAGCCGGAGTAGGACGGATCGGTCATGGAGATTCGTGGCTGGAATTCACGCTAAGTTCGATCCGCAGATGGACGCAGATTTCCGCAGATTAGGCAGAAATCGTTTGAGGTCTGAATTCTTCATTCTTCAAATCTGTGGTCATCTGTGTAAATCTGCGGACAAATCGGGTTCTGTGGATGACTTCCTGGATTTTCATGAAGGAACTATCCGCAGATGGACGCAGATTTACGCAGATTTTTGGGAAGCATATTCTGGTCTCTCTGAATCTGTGTTTATCTGCGTGAATCTGCGGATTAAAATGCTTGGGCGATCTGTTTCAGATCAGCCAAGGATTTGCCGAAGCGTTTGGCTTCTTCGCGGACGTATTCTTCATAGTACTCACCCATTCTGAGGCCAAACTCCGGGTCCACCTGGTTGTGCCATTGTTTCAGCCACGGCAACAGTTCATTCAACCCCGCCAGGACCAACAGCAGCTTCGGCTGCCCGGCACCGGTCTGTTGCAGGTCGCCATAGTGGGCCGCCAGTGCCCTGGCTTGCTCGAGGTGGTCCAATCCCGCCCAAGCCACCGTCAGGCATGGGTCTCCCTCCCGACTGCACCCGGGATAACTGATAAACCGCTCCTTGGGCACATCCAGCTTCCCTCTCAGGGACCAGTAGGTGGAGGAACGGAAGTCGGCGCTGGCATATTTGGGGGGCACCGGGATATCGCCAATCCGCTCCGCCTTGCGCGCCTTGGCATCGGCTTCGAGGCGTTTGCGGTCGGCATCGGAGAGGTTTGGAGCGTTGAGGCCGAGTTCGTCGTCGATGGCGTCCTCGGCGCGTTGCTTGTCCCAGGTTTCCTCCCAAACCACACGCTTGCGCAGGCCGGTCTCCTTGTAGCGCTGGCCGGGGAGGAACGGGACGGCAGCACTCACGATCAATTCGGCCACCAAGAGATGGGGATCGAAATCGGGTCGGCCCCGATAGAGCTCGGCGGCTTCGCGGAAGGCGGGATCGAGGACGAGATCGGTGATCTGCTGGGTGGTGATCAGTTCGACCTTCGGTTGGTAGGCCTTGGCGGCTTCGCTGCCTTCGGGGGCGTTGAGGTCACGACCGATGGAGCGCTCGATGCGGTCGAGGAGCCACTTTTCCAACTCCTTCTCCAATTGTTCGTCCCACGGCTCGGTGTTCCAGCGGCGCTTGTATTCGGGCTGCTCGATCAGGCGGATGTTTGAGTTGTCGGCGATGCGTTGAATGCGGCGCTCGACCAACTCGCGATACGCGACGGGCCAGTGGCGCGGCACTTCCGTGATGGGCGCGGAGCCATGCCGTTCAAACCAAGTGGTCTGCAACTCGCCTGCGATCATGCGTCGCGCCATGACGATCTCGAAAGCGCGTTCGCCTAGCGCAATGCCGCCCGGTGGTATGGCGTCCACCCCGCTGCCCTCCGGCAGGCTCACAACGCCAGGGCCGTCTTCTCCCGCCCCCTCCACGAGTCCGAAGGCTTCGTAGATTTGCCAATCCAGCTCCTCTTGCCAGGCGATGAGCTGGCACCGATGGCGGGTGGCCAATTCGCGGGCGCTCGCCAGCCTCGGGCGCAGGTCCCCGCTCTCGGGGCCGCCCCAACTCGCCAGCGTGGCCGCTGGCGACTGGCCCTGCAGAACCGTGCTGGTTTTGACGAGCGCGGTCGGAAGCTGCGAGGGAAGATGGGTTGGGACTGGAAACTTTTCCAACTTGGTGCCATCAAACTCGTAACGTTCATCCCAGAGAGTTTTACGGACGCGTGCGCCTTCGGTTCCGACATGGTCTCCTCCCTTCGGATAAAAAACCTGCTTCATCCAAAAACATGCGCACGAAGAGTTTAGGACCCCAGCGATGCTCGAAATGTTGTCGGTAAACGAAGGCTTGAGAAATATAACGGGAGCATGGCTGTTTGCTGGGATAGCCGCTTGGTCAATCGCGAAATGATTGTGCGTGTTTACATCGGAGAAAATGAGCGCCGGCTCCGGCTGCAGTCGTTGCCGAAACAACATTGAGAAACCGAACCACGGAAGGTCGCGTTCAAGTTGTGTTTTTCCGAATGCGACACGCTCTTCGAGCAGCAAACGCCAATGCCAAAGAAATCTCAAAGCTGGAGCGGGGCAGTTTGGTTCGAGCTTTCTGGAGTATGGAAAAAGAAGCTCATTCTGGGGAGAAATTTTCCAGTGCCGAATATCTTCACCAACTGCAAATGGTCGAATGTGCTCTTGGTCGACGCCGATTCGCTGCGCGCACCCGAAGGGAAGCTCGAACACTTCATCGAGGCGAGTTAGAAGTCTCGCCCCGACGTCGCGCATCATTTCATTGAGCAGACGCTCGGCATCATCTTCCAAAGTTTGTTTAAGTTCCGCTGCGCCTCCCCCACCGATGCTCCACGGATGCCGATGAAAGTTTGCGCGCGGCGAGTCGGCAGCGCTCATCCACTCACTTACACTGCCAGGCAAGTCGGTTTGTCGGAGAATAGCCTGCCAGACTAAACCCTTTGCCGGGTCTTCAGGCGTCGCCGGTTCGCCAGCAATCCCGAGAACCGTGCGGATGGTGCCACTCACGGGCGGCTGATTTTTCCCAAACAGAATGACCGTGGGGGTGCCGTGGCCAGGGACGTAGGTGCCAGAGGTATCTAGGACGTGCGTGAGGTCCCAGCGCGGGAGGTATTCCTCGATGAGCTTCTTGCCAAACTCGCGCTTCATGAAGGAATTCGCCGTAATCTGCCCGACGAATCCGGCCGGCTGCTGCGGGGTGCCGTCGCCTTTGACCGCAAGGTCGAAGAAGCGCTCCATGAAGGGCACGGAGAGCGAATACGCGCGGTGGCACGAGGGGAAGCGCGCGCGGTAGAGTTCGCTGATGGCGCGGTCCTTCACGGTGATGTAGGGCGGATTGCCGACGACGGCGTGGTATTGCTGCCCGAGGATGCGGTGCAGGGCCTCGACGTCCTCGACCTCGTAGTGGTGCTTGAGTTCGTCGCGGAAGGCGGGGTCTTCGCTGCCAGGGAGAGTTGGCTGGCGGGTTTCGATCTGCACTGCCTGTCCTAGCCTGTTGAAGATCGCACCATGCAACAGGGAATCCCCTGCGGCTAGGTTGAGTCGGAAGCTGGGTGCACCTTTAAGTTTGGTGACCTCAGCGGCCTTGAGCACAGAAATCAGCAACCGAAATCGCGCAATCCCCACGGCGAACGGATTCAGGTCCACGCCAAAGACTGAGTCCAGAGCGCGCTGGGCTATTTCCCGGATAGGCGTGGCGGGCTCGGCCTGTTGCCAGCGCTTCAGAATCCGGTCGAAGCCGCCCAGCACGAAGTGTCCCGACCCGCAGGTGGGATCGATCATCCGGATGCCCTTCAATCCGAAGGTCTCGATGGCCGGGTCCAGCGTCCGGTCGAGGATGAATTCCTCGATGAACAGGGGTGTTTGAAGCAGGGCGTAGCGTTTCCGTGCCGCTTCGGACAGGTCCTGATAGAGGTCGCCGAGGAAACGGGTGTCCCAAGAGGTGTCCGTGAAATCGTGATGGAGTCTCCCGGTGTCCGGGTTCCGTTCCTGCCAGAACCGAATGAGCTTCGTTACTGCGTCACCGGTGGGTCCGAACTGCCAAAGCGGATTGTGCTTCGGATCGAACAGGTGGCTCAGACCCGGCAGACCCGAGGCCGTGCGAAAGACGTGTTCCAGGTAATCGCGGTCGGAGTGGAGCTTGTTGGTGCGGAAATATTCCTCCCGTTCCTGTTCCGCCGTGGTCCTGCGGTCACCCGGACCGCTGATCCACGGATGGTCGAGTAACTCGTTATCCTCCAGAAACCGGATAAAGACCGTCCCCAGCACCCAGGCCACGGCAATCTGCGTGACCAGTTCATCGCGCCATACCGAATAGGCCTCCGCCGTCCGCCGACTGGCCCGCGCCGCGTCATATTGGGCCGTGAGCCTGGCCTTGATGCCGTATTCCGCATCCGAACGGGCGCGCAGGTCCTTCTCCAAGAGGAGAAGAAGTGGCCTGAGAGCATCCAACAATTCCGTGCGATCAATCATGAAAAGAAGAAGGGGAAGGGGAGTTTATCCGCAGATTCACACAGATTTTCGCAGATTAAGCAGACTGGGCAGAAATCACCTTTGCCTTTCTTCTCCATTCTTAAAATCTGTGTCCATCTGCGTGAATCTGCGGATAACTCTCTGTGATCCGCAGATGAACACAGATTGTCGCAGATTAATCAGATCTGGAAAAAATTGCCTTTGTCTTCCCTCTTCTTTCATAAAATCTGTGTCCATCTGCGTGAATCTGAAGTGGTCCCCAAGTGTCAGACCAAAAACGGACGAAATTAAGTTATGGTTTGGGGTCTGAATTGATTCTATTTTAAGTGATTTTCTGCTACCAAAACAACTATGCCAGAGGCACTCAG
>CAITXU010000166.1 GCA_903896505.1 uncultured Verrucomicrobiota bacterium
CTGAGTGCCTCTGGCATAGTTGTTTTGGTAGCAGAAAATCACTTAAAATAGAATCAATTCAGACCCCAAACCATAACTTAATTTCGTCCGTTTTTGGTCTGACACTTGGGGACCACTTCACAAATCTGGATCGCCATCTGTGTCTATGTTGTGGTTGCCATCATTCGCAAGGAATTGCGGTTGGAACTCGGTTTGTCCCAGATTTTCCAGGTTTTGAGCGTCAACGTGTTTGAGCAAATCCCTCTGGATCAACTGGTTACGCAAATTAGATACCAAAATGTTGGACCTGAGATTTGTAACCAGTTGATGCTGAAGGACTTTTAACCGGATGGTTGTGATTTCGTATATTACGTAAGATGAAGCCCGCGAACGGCAAAAAGTATCAGGTTAAATCAATATCGGATTGAGAGATTCGACTAAGGTGAAACCGCATTCATCCCTGGTATCAAACCCTAGACAATTGATGTTGAGGCACTTACATAACCTTGCACCTATTTTTCCGTTTTAAAAACAATTGCAACAAATGCATTCAGACGATCAATCTTCTCGCACGTCTCGGAGCTTAGGCTTCCAACTCCGGCATAACCCTTCCCCCATACATTGAAAACATCTTGGCTAAACCTTGGCAAGAATCGTCTCGTGCATGTCATCCTGAGATGGCTAACCCTGCTGGGACTTGTACCGGTGCTTTATGCGGCACCCACCCTGACCGTCAGCAAAGCCATCCAGGGCGGCGCGACGTCGGTAAAGTCAGGGACCTCGTTCACCTATGTCATCAACTGGGCCAATCCAAGCACCACCGAGGATGCCCATGGAGTCGTCCTGACCGACGTGTTACCGAGCCAATTGTCGTGGGCGAGCAGCGATGTGTCTTTCAGCACCAGCTCCACCTATGTCACTAGTGCCACCTACAACAGCACAACGGGTACGTTGAATTGGACATTCGCGGACCCCTTCCCTGCTGGAACCTCCGGGCAGTTCACCGTCACGGTCAAGTTTTCCAACGGGACGACTCCCAACGGGACCGTGGCCATCAACACAGCAAATCTTTCGCAGACGGGAGGTGCCACCGCCAGCAGTAGTCCGGTGTCGATCACCGCCACGGCCGCAGAACTGGCGACGGCCTCCAAATCCGTCACTGCCGGTGGAGCCGTGGGAAATAATATCGTTTACAACGTGAAGGTGAGCAATCCGAGCACGTCGGGCGGATTGAACCTCAATAACGTCACCATCGTTGACACCTTGCCCACCGGTGCAGTCTTCGTCAGCGCAACAGGCGGCGGAGTCGTGGATGGTACTGGAAAGACGGTCACTTGGACTCAGGCATCCCTGAACATCAACACCACCTTCAGTCAGTATGTCGTCGTCAATTTTCCCACCCCGACGTTCGCTGCCGGACAGACGGTCATTAATTCCCTCAGCGCTGTGGGAACCCCGGTGGGGGCCACTTCCCCGGTAACGCTGACCGCTTCTGTTTCCAAAACGCTCACCGCCGCCGGAGATACGACCGTATTCACAAAGACGGCCAGCAAGTCGGCACCGGTCATCAATAGCGACACCATTAGCTATACAATGAACCCCAAGAACACGGGTTCGACTCCTCTCAGCAACTTTCAGATCGTCGATGTCATTCCCGCTGGCTTGGTCGTCTCCAGCATTCAGATTGATCCCACGTCGTCGATTGCCGGATTGACCGCGGGAACCGTAACTTTGGAATACTCAACGACGGCGACGGCACCCTACACGTGGACCACAGTCACTGGAACGCCAGGCACCGCATTCGTCAGGAAGACTTCCGGGTTTACCGGAACCATTACGGCGATTCGTTGGACTTTTTCGTCGGTTCCGGTCGGTTGGAGCGGAAATTCAGTCGGGAGCTCAGCAGGCAGCGGTTTTAGCGCCAAGGTTGCAGCCGGGGTGGCGGATGCCACCGTTATCTCCAACTGCGCGTCCTATTCCTATCAGACGACTTACGGGACCACGACGACGAAGACCGGATCGAATTGCGTCGACGTGACCACAAGCAACGGACTGACTGCATCGCTCAATGCCACCAAGTACGCCCCAAGTCCTTCTGCTGTCAATCCAGGCACAACAGTGACATATACCATCGGGGCCAAGGCGGGAACATCGACAGCTTCCATTATCAACCCAGTTTTGGCGGACCTTTTGCCGACCGGAATGACCTACGTAGCTAACAGTTGGGCCGTTGTCACCGGGTCGCCGACTCCGACAAGCTTCGAATCCATCGACAATTACAACGGAACGGGAAGAACGCTGCTTCGATGGCGCTACACAGCCTCGGTCACCACTACTGAGATTAAGTTGACGTTTAAGGCTGTGGTACCTGCGGCGGCGACCGGGGGAACAAGCTATTCCAATACATCGTATATCGTTGGATGGGACAACGCCACCGTTACGGGTGCCTCGACAACGGACACCAACGATTTGAACGGGAACGGAAGCAAGACCGACACAATCGCCGCTTCGAGTTCCGTCTCGATTTCGGTCAACACCTCCGCATCGCTCAACAGCGTCAAGTCGGTCATCGGCCAATTGGACGTCGACTACTCCAAGTACCCTGCCACGGCGAACAGCGTCCCCGGTGGCGTCGCCAATTACCGATTGACGGTGCAAAACTCTGGCGACGTGCCCCTCAAGAGCATTCTGATCATCGATATTCTTCCATTCGTCGGTGACACCGGGGTTGTTGATACGAAACCCCGCAATAGCGTCTGGCGTCCATATCTTGCCAGCACGGTGACTGCTCCGTCTGGCGTGGTGGTTTACTACAGCACCGCCAAAAATCCCAGCCGTCCTGAAATGGGGGTGACGACATCACAACCGGCCAACTGGTCCACCGTACCGCCTTCGGATATCACTACCGTCCAATCCCTAAAGTTTGATTTCGGAACAAAGGTGCTCGGACCGCTGGATCAACTGGAGTTGGACTGGCAGATGCGGGTTCCCCCCGACGCGCCCACCGATGGCTCAGTTGCCTGGAATTCATTCGGAGTCGTTGCAACTAGAACCGACAATCTGGTTCCTTTCCTTCCTACGGAACCCATTAAGGTAGGAATCGCTGCACAACCCATCAAGCCCGCAGCTTTCGGCGATTTTGTTTGGAATGACTCCAATAGAAACGGCATCCAGGACACGGGGGAAACTGGACTCGACGCTGTCCGTGTCGAATTGTACAACCATACCGGGGCTCAGAGCGGTGCGGACCCGACGGCAGATACCTACGTCGGCTTTACACTGACCAGTGGTGGCGGAAAATATCTTTTTTCCAACCTCGATCCCGGCAAGTACTATGCCGTTTTTTATACACCTACCACCTACCTCGTTTCGCCGACGTCCCAGGGATCGGACCGAACCAAGGACTCCGACGGAACCTCGACGACCGTAAATGGATTTCCTGCAACGATCACGCCCATCTACACCCTCAACTCCGGCGATGTTACACTGAACGCTGATCAGGGCTTTTACCAACCGACTACGAAGATCAATGCCGTTGGCAACTACGTGTGGAATGATATTAATGCCGACGGAATTCAAAATGAATCCTCAGCGGACGGAATCAATGGAGTCACGGTCCAGCTCTACACAAGTACTGGCACCTTGGTGACTTCGACGACAACGGCTAACGATTTAAATGGAAGCCCGGGATACTACTTGTTTGATGGCCTCGCCAATGGCTCCTATTATCTTAAATTTGTGCTACCAACGGGCAACAGCTTCACGACCCAAAGCGCTTCGGGTAGCACCAGTACCACGGATTCCGATGCCATCGCTTCGGGAGCAAACGCTGGAAAAACAGCCACATTTGCATTGAACGGTGGCCAATACGACAGCTCTTGGGATGCCGGGCTGAAATTACCCACCGGTCCCATGAGCCTGGGGGATTTTGTTTGGCTGGATACCAACGGCAATGGCCTCGTCGATTCCGGAGAGTCAGGAATTAACAACATCAAGCTGAATCTGTATAAGGACACCGACGGCAACGGTTCCTACACAACCGGTGTAGACCAATTTGTCACGACCACCAGGACGTTCACCCAGGCCGGAGCCCCAGGATATTACAGCTTTGCGAATCTTCCGGTGGGAACTTACATCGTTCAGGTTGACCCGGCGAACTTCGTCGCAGGGTCGCCGCTCTTCGGATTCAATCCTTCAGGCCCACAACCGCCCCCATCGTCGGATACCGACATTGACGATGACAACAACGGCTTAGCTCTTGCAAACTCGGGCATTGTTGCCTCCGTGGTGACTCTGACTCTGAATGGAGAACCGGGGCCTGGAGGTAACAATAACAACGGCACAGTTGATTTTGGTTTCACAAAACCGGTGACCATCGGTGACTTCGTCTGGGTGGATACCAATGGCAACGGCGTTCAGGACGGCGGCGAACCGGGCATCAACGGCGTCAAACTGACCCTGATCGGGACCACTGCGGCGGGTGTCTCGATCACCGACTATGCCACCACGTCCGGTAACGGTGCCTACAGCTTCAGCGAACCGCCCGGCACCTATACGGTCACTGTGGACGCCAGCAACTCCACAGGCTCCGGGGTGCTGGTGGGTTACAGCCCTACAGCCACCTCCAAGGGGACGACTTCCACCGACAGTAACGTCAACCCAAGTGCAACGACTCCGTCTACACTGGCCTCCGGTTCCACCGACAGCACCATCGACTTCGGCTACTACAAGCCAGTCACCATTGGTGACTTCGTCTGGGTCGACACTAACGGTAACGGCGTTCAGGACAGCGGTGAGCCGGGCATCAATGGGGTCACCCTGACCTTGACTGGTACTTCTGCCTCAGGAGCTTCCGTGACGGACCAAGCCACCACGTCCGGCAACGGAGTTTATACCTTCAGCGAACCGCCCGGCACCTACACGGTCACCGTGGACGCGAGCAACTTCACAGGCTCTGGAGCTCTGGTGGGTTACGCCGCTTCAGCCACATCCAAGGGCACGGCTTCCACTGACAGCAACACCAACCCAAGTGGCACTTCTCCGACCACCCTCACCTCCGGTACCTCCGACAGCACTATCGACTTCGGCTACTACAAGCCGGTTACCATCGGTGACTTCGTCTGGGTCGACACCAACGGCAATGGCGTTCAGGACAGTGGTGAGCCCGGCATCAACGGGGTCACCCTGACCTTGACTGGGACTTCTGCCTCAGGAGCTTCCGTCACCGACTATGCCACCACCTCCGGCAACGGTGCCTATAGCTTCAGCGAACCGCCCGGCACCTACACCGTGACCGTTGACGCGAGCAATGCTGCCGGTGCTCTTGCCGGTTATCGCTCCACGGAGACGGGCAAAGGAACGACGGCCACCGATAGCAATGTCAGCCCATCAGCTACCACCCCGACGGTCCTCACCTCAGGGGCCACCGATAGCACCATCGACTTTGGCTATTACAAGCCGGTCACCATCGGTGACTTCGTTTGGGTGGACTCCAATGGCAATGGCGTTCAGGACAGTGGTGAGCCCGGCATCAACGGGGTCACCCTGACCTTGAGTGGTACCTCCGCCTCGGGAGCCCCGATCACCGACCACGCAACCACCTCGGGCAACGGTGCCTACAGCTTCAGCGAACCCCCGGGCACCTATACCGTGACGGTCGATGCGAGCAACACGACCGGAGTTCTGGCCGGATACATTGCCACAGCCATCGGCAAGGGAACGACCGCCACCGATAACAATGGCAGTCCCTCCCCCACCACGCCGTCGGTCCTCACTTCAGGCGCCACCGATTCCAGTATCGACTTTGGCTATTACAAGCCGGTCACCATCGGTGACTTCGTCTGGGTGGACACCAACGGCAATGGCGTTCAGGACGGCAGTGAACCCGGCATCAACGGGGTCACCTTGACCTTGAGTGGTATTTCCGCCTCAGGAGTCCCCATCACCGCCCAGACCACCACCTCGGGCAATGGTGGCTACAGCTTCATCGAACCCCCAGGCACCTATACCGTGACCGTCGATGCGGGCAACGCCACCGGAGCTCTCGCCGGATATACCACTACAGCCACCGGCAGGGGAACGACGGCAACCGACAGCAACGTCAACCCCAGTGCAACCTCTCCGTTGTCCCTGATTTCAGGTGCCATCGACAGCACCATCGACTTCGGATACTACAAGCCGGTCACCATCGGTGACTTCGTCTGGGTGGACACTAACGGCAATGGCGTGCAGGACGGCAGTGAACCCGGCATCAACGGGGTCACCCTGACTCTGAGCGGTACCACCGCTGCGGGAGCGCCCATCACAGAACATGCCACCACCTCGGGCAACGGTGCCTACAGCTTCAGCGAGCCGCCGGGCACCTACACTGTGTCGGTCGATGCATCCAACGCCACCGGAGCTCTGGCCGGATACAGCTCCACGGCCACCGGCAAAGGAACGACCGCCACCGATAGCAATGGCAGTCCGTCCGCTACCACGCCGACGGTCCTGACCTCGGGTGCCACCGATAGCACCATCGACTTCGGCTACTACAAGCCAGTCACCATCGGTGACTTCGTCTGGGTGGACTCCAACGGCAATGGCGTGCAGGACCCGAGTGAACCGGGTATCAACGGGGTAACCCTGACCTTGAGTGGTACCTCCGCCTCGGGAGCCCCGATCACCGACCACGCCACCACCTCGGGCAATGGTACCTATAGTTTCAGCGAAGCACCCGGCACCTACACCGTGACCGTCGATGCAGCCAACGCCAGCGGAGCGCTGGCAGGATATAGCTCCACGGCCACCGGCAAAGGAACGACCGCCACCGATAGCAATGGCAGTCCGTCCGCAACCACGCCGACGGTCCTCACCTCAGGGGCCACCGATAGCACCATCGACTTCGGCTACTACAAGCCGGTCACCATCGGCGATTTCGTCTGGGTCGACACCAACGGCAATGGCGTTCAGGACAGTGGTGAGCCCGGCATCAACGGGGTCACCCTGACCTTGAGTGGTACTTCCGGCTCAGGAGCCCCCATCACCGACCATGCCACCACTTCTGGCAACGGCGCCTATACCTTCACCGAGCCTCCCGGTACGTACAAGGTGGCCGTGGACGCCAGTAATACCGCCACTGTTCTCGCAGGCTACTCACCGACCGCGTCGGGTCTGGGAGCGACATCCACAGACAGCAATACCAATCCGAGCGGAACAACTCCTGGTACCCTGGCGTCTGGGGCATCTGACAACTCCATCGACTTCGGCTATTACAAGCCGGTCACCATCGGCAACTTCGTCTGGGTGGATTCCAACGGCAACGGTGTCCAGGATTCCGGTGAGCTTGGAATTGCAGGCGTGGTCATGACCTTGACGGGAACGAATGCCGCCGGAGTCGCCCTCACCAATCAAGTCACCACGGATAGCCTGGGCTTCTATCACTTCTCGGAAGCACCTGGAACTTACCTGGTCACTGTCGATCCCACCAACTCGGCCACTGGCGGAGCCTTGGTTGGCCTCGCTCTTACAGCAACCGGACAAGGCACAACGGATACCGACAGCAATCCGAACCCCTCCGGAACCACGCCCGTTGCACTGACCTCCGGAGCTTCTGATTCCAGCCTCGACTTCGGCTATTATATTCCGGTCACCATTGGTGACTTTGTCTGGCTCGATGCGAACCGGGATGGCGTTCAGGACCCCACCGAAACCGGTATCGGCGGGGTCACTCTGACCCTGACGGGAACCACGGCGGCCGGAGACTCCAAAACGGACCATGCCACCACCGATTCAAACGGTCATTATCAGTTCAGTGAACCGCCCGGCACCTACACCGTGACGGTCGACGACAGCAACTCGACCGCCTCCTTGTCGGGCTATGTTCCGACCGTGACCGGCCAGGGCACTTCGGACACGGACAGCAACATCGATCCGAGCGGTACAACCCCGGACCTCCTGCTCTCCGGCGGTTCAGACTCCACCATCGACTTTGGCTACATCGTCGCTCCTCCGACAGCCGCCCGGTTGTCCTCCTTCACGGCCCAGCGCGTGAGCGCAAACGCCACCGAGGTTGAGTGGCGAGCTCTGGCCGATTCCGATGTCATCGGGTTCCTTGTCGAACGTCGTGACTCCACGGGATGGGTGCGAGTCACCTCACATCTGCTCCCGCTCATCGGCAACGGACGTACTCCAAAGACCTACAGCCTGAGTGACTCCGGCGGGGCATCCGCCTACCATCTCCTCGCTGTGGATCGCTTGGGCAATACCCAAGTCATCGGCACGGCCATCCCCAACATCGGAACCGTCCTACGGCTCAAGTCCGATACCAGCAGCTTGAACATTCAATTGTTCGGCACACCCAAGGCGGATGTTGGAGTTGAGAGTTCCACGGACCTGACATCCGGAAACTGGATCGACGCGGGAAGCATCCAACTGGATGCCACCGGGGCGGCGGTATTCACTGCTCGGGTTGAGAAGGACTCCGCGAAGCGATTCTACCGCTTCACTGAGAAATAGTTAGCCGGGCCATAGAGCCCAAATGAGCAAGGCGGGCTCCCTCACGGGAGCCCGCCTTTTTAATGGATGACACGCAAAATCCGTGAGCCATCCCGGTCGCCGAACGCCGGCGGTCTATTAAACGAGGGTCTTCATTTTGACCAAACCTGCCTTGGCGACGACCAATGGGTCTTGCTCCCACATCTTCCGGCTGAAGAGTTCCAACGACAAAACCTTGGGACCTCCCAGTCCCTTAAGTATTCCAAGAATTTCCCGAATGGGAGCGACCCCGTCCCCGGGATAGACACGGAAACTGTCATCGATTTTTTCGCGGGGAGGGTCCGCAGGATAATCGTTCATGTGAAGCACCTGCACCGTGTTGGCCGCCAGAAGACGAAGTCCGCGGGGATTGGAGCCTCCTTTGTGCAGATGGAAGACGTCGATCAGAACACAGGCACGGGGGTGTCCGGTCTCCATGGCCACTCCCACACAATCGCCCAATCGGTGAAACGACCTTGAAAAGCCCCAAAGCTCAAACTGGGGCAGAACTCCCACAGCATCGCCAATCTCGAGCAAGGCTAGATACCTCTCCGTTGCCTTGGCCGGATCAAACCCGGCGATATCCGTGATCCCGCTCGGCGGACAGGCAAGGCGTTTTCCACCAATTTGGGCCAGTAAGTCCAATTCGTATTTCGCCCGCTCCATACCTTTGGCCCGCCGGGAGTCATCGTCGACCAACCACTCGGGAAAGCCAATGGCACTTTCGATAGAGACACCCAGATCGGAGGCCCGCTTCTTCAGATCGGAAAGGAGCCCTCCCTTGGATTTGTAGGCGTCAATCGATTCAATCCATGGTTCGATCGCGTCGTATCCAGCCTCGGAAGCAATTTTGAGTTCCTGTTCAATCCCCAGTTTCTGGCCCCGAATGGTCGCCGTATTGAGACAAAACCGGAAGGGCGAAGGCCCTGCGTTGGGTGAGGTCTTGGGTGGAGTCTGGGCGACCGCGGATGTTGGACCATTAGCCAGCGCGGCGGTGAGCAACAACCCGGAGGTGGAAATCGCCTGGCGACGGGACAGGGCATTGAATTTCATATAAGTCGGTGCCATGAAGTGACAGAAATAGCTCCGACTGTCGAGTGCGGCTAATGCTCTCGCCGCAAGCGTTCCAGAAGGGCAACGACCCGCGACTCCGCGTCCAGGTCCTCACCGTGCACCACCGCCCTCAACCGGGCCTGTCCATCGAGAATGGCAAAGTCAGCCGAGTGAATGAATAAATCCTCCAGCTTCGCATGAGCGGGATCGGGACTCTCCAGCACGGTGAACAACAGGTCGGAGGTGGCATACCGATAAACGGCCGCCTTGGGCCCAGTCAAAAACCACCATCGTTGGGGATCGGCCTTGTACTTGCGCCCGTAAAGACTCAGGACCTCGGGAGAGTCATAATCCGGATCAGCCGTCAACGAAACCAAACGAGTTCCCGGAGGAACCAGGGACTGAAGGCGACCCATCTGCTGGGACAACCTGTGGCATTGGGTGGGACAACGAGAAAAGATGACATTCACCACGGTGAGCGAACCATGAAGGTCTCCATCGGTCACCGCCACCCCGAGCTGATTGGTCAATTGGAATGCCCCGGCAGAATGAAGGACTGGCAACGGCGGTACCGTGACCGTCTGGCGAACGTAGATGGCAATGACCCCGACGACTCCCGCAATCAATGATGCCCAGACCCACTTATTCCACGATGCCGTCATGTGATCCTCAGAATAAAAAAGGCCGCCATCGATTCATGGGCGGCCTGAAATCCAATGGAAATGATGTCCGCTTACTCCGATGCGGCTGCCGCCATGCCGGCCTTGGTTTTCTCGGCAAACCATTTATCAAATTCCTCCTGCTCCACCACTCTGAAGGTCCCCTTCATGGTCGAATGAAGGTTCCCGCAGAGCTGGGCGCAGATAATCATGAACTCTCCGGTTTTAACCGGACGAAAATGAAGCGGTATGCTCATACCCGGAATGGCGTCCTGGGTCACGCGCATGCGCGGAACCTTGAAGCAATGGATGACGTCCATGGACGAGATGCGGCAAATCACGTCCTTGTTGACCGGCACCAGGAACGGCTCGCGGAGAAGGGCAAAATCATCCTTCGCACTCGCATCCGCTACGTCGATTCCAAATGGATTGGCTGAATTGGCAAACTTAATGTCCTGTTTACCCCAGGCATTGTCAGCTCCCTTGTAGTGGGCATTCCATTGGAACTGTTGCGCCATGATCTGGATATCCAGGGTCTTCTTGGGGTCTGGCAGCTTATCCACCGCCTTTGCCCAAAGCGGGACCGCAAATCCGAGCAACAAGAGACCTTCGATTCCGGCGACGGCAACCTCGGCATACGAGGAAAAGTGCGAGCGGGCACCGACATAGTCGGCTTTGGGGTTGGCCGATTTTCGAAACTTGAAGACCGTGTAAACAAAGTACGAAAACCAACCGACAAACAGGGACACCATCAGGAGATGGACGTACAGCAGCAGGGTATCCAGTCCTTCCCCGTGGGCGGAAGCGACATCAGGAAGTTGAAGCAGGGATTTTAAAGAGTCCATGGAAGATAAAATGGGTTTTTAGATGGGGCGTTCCGGAGCCACAGGTTCCTGTTCGAGCACGCTCTTTTCGCGACGGATGACAAAAACGAAGAAAGAGGCCACCAACGCCAGAACGGTCGAGATGACTCCCAGGAGTACTGCGATTCCCCAGTTCATCCCATGCGCCATCGGTGAATCCGACGCACCAAAACATGCGGCGCATCCAAGAGCCCGCGCGGAAAAGAGACCTGAGGCAACCGTCCAAGCGACAACAAGGCGACGATTCATAGGTAGCTGATGTGTTTGAGTTTCCGGAGAAAATACCGCCCGTAAACCACCAAGGTAAAGGCGGCCAGTCCACTCACCATGGACCAAACAAGCTGGACTCGATCCCCGGTTTGCTGGAACTGGTCAAAGCAGAAAACTGCCAGAAACAGGGCCAACAGGACCGAGGCAATCAAAAAGACCAAGTGAAAGGATTTAAGGGACATAGTGGGTCTTGTACTGCGAATCCCGTGGAAGGTCGGCGTTGCTCCAGAGAATCAGTCCGACCAGTCCGACAAAAAACGCGGCCGTCGTGACCATGACCAAATAGATGGTCTTTTTCTCGGACAGCAAGTGCATGAAGTAGCCCGCCACCAGAAACGCCTTGATGGAGGCGATGAACAACGCGACCGCAATCGTCAGGGAAACACTGTTGAATTCCAGGTGCCGTGCCAGCACGGTCACCACGGTGCCAACCAACAAGGCGGCTCCCACCGCCCAATACAGGCGGATGTGGCTGGCATGATCATGATGTCCATGGGAGCCGTCGGCACCCGTGGCATGATCATGGTGGTGATGACCGTCGGGAGAAGCATCCGAATGAGGGAGAGCCGCCGTGGGGGATGCAGTAGAAGGTGTGCTCATGGAATAAAATTGGGGAAGCGATTAGAGCAGGTAAACGACGGGAAAAAGAAATATCCAGACCAAGTCCACAAAGTGCCAGAATAGGCCGGCCACTTCGACCCGGTTCGTCAGTCGTTCGGGCTCCTGATGCCACATCTTGCGCCCGAAAAACGCGAAGTAACCCAGGACCAGCGCTCCACCCAAAACGTGCAGACCGTGCAGTGCAGTCATCGTAAAATAGATGGCAAAAAAGGTGGCGGTCGAAGGAATGAACGCGGCAATGCTTTGCACGTCAGCCAGTTTGACTTCCTTTTCGAAATGCCCGCCGGGTTCTGCGTGCTCGCCGTGCTCGGAACCTTTGCTCCCGTCGCCCACCGCGGGAGGCTTCATCCCCACCGGATATCTGAAGGCAGAGGGTACATCCACAAGCATTTTGACAGATTCGACATTTTCTTCTCCAAACTTTTCTAGAGTCAAAAACCGATTGCTTAAATGGGAGAGAAGCTCCTTGGGTGCCTTTCCCTCTTGTTTGGCCTTGGCATTGGCTTCGCGTAACCCGGCATTTTTTTGATCCCGCCGGGTGTTGGCCTTGTCCAAAAAGCCATGAAGGAACTCATGATCAAAGTGGCCGGTCACCGCGGTCCCGTCCTTCATGCGGACAACATAGTGAGTGAACTTTTCGTTGTACTCATAGCTCTTGATGCCAAGAAATGAGAACGCACAGATCACCGTGAAAATCATGAACCCCTTGAACTTGGCGAAATTGCCAGCTTTCAGTGCCGCCCAGGCCATGACCACCGTGACGGACGATGCAATCAGAACGGCCGTGTTGAAAGTCCCAATGGGAATGTTGAGCAGACCATGAGGCCATCCCGTCGATACATCGGGCCAAAAACCATCCGGCGCTCCGACGCGAAGCAGGATGTAGGAGGAGAAGAGAGCGCCGAAAAGCATGACTTCGGACGCAAGAAACAACCAGATGCCGACCTTGGCGTTATAAAGGCCGGTATCGGGACGGGGCTTTACCGTATACGGGATTTCCATGAAAAAAGGTGTTCGAAGTAGAACGCTGGGGCAATGGGAGGCTCAGCCGGCCTGATTCTGCGGAGTGAAGTCCGTCTTGGCTCCCGGGACGCTGTATTCATACGGCCCGCGGAAGGCCACCGGTTCGGTGGTGAAGTTGCCGTGAGGCGGCGGTGTGGGTGTCTGCCAATCCAGGGTGGTTGCCTGCCAGGGATTATCCGAAGTGACTCGCTTGCCCCAAACCAGGCTGGAGAAGAAGTTGAAGATGAAAAACAACTGGAAAAAGCCCAAACCGGCAGCGGCATGGGTGATGCTGATGTTGAGATTGAGAATGTGCTGGTCCAGTCCAACCCCGCTTCCAAAGTAGGTGGAGCCTCCGTCATACATCCGTCGGCTCATTCCGTGCAGCCCCTGAATGAACATGGGGGCGAAAATCATATTCATGAACAGCAGGGACCCGGCAAAATGAATCTTCCCGAGGGTCTCGTTCATCATTCTCCCGGTCGCCTTGGGATACCAGAAGTAAAGTCCGGCAAAAACTCCGAAAATGGTTCCCGGAGCCACGACATAGTGGAAGTGTGCAATCACGTAGTAAGAATCGTGAAGGATGATGTCTGAAGCGTTGAAACCGAGGGGAAGTCCGGTCAAACCGCCAATCCCGAACATCGGAAGGAACGCCAGGGCAAACAGCATCGGGGTATTAAACCGAATTGATCCTCCCCAAAGGGAGATAAAGAGCGCTGTGAGGATGATCACCGAAGGAATCGAGATCATCATGGTGGTGGTCTGGAAGAAGGTCGAAATTCGGGTTCCCATTCCGGTGAGATACATGTGGTGAGCCCAGACAATGAAGGCTAGGAAACCGATCGACAGGGTGGCGTAGACCAGGGATTTATACCCCCACAGCGGCTTCCGCGTATTGTTGGCGATGACCTCGCTGACAATGCCCATGGCAGGCAGAATCAACACGTACACTTCCGGATGGGCGAGAAACCAGAAAAGGTGCTGCCAGAGCAACGGGCTGCCGCCGCCAGAGACCGCCAACTGCTGTCCATTGACCACCAGACCTGACGGCAGGAAGAAGGACGTCTTCAGAAGATTGTCGACCAACTGCATGATGCCTGCAGCTTCGAGCGGAGGAAATGCAAGCAGCAGAAGGAACGCGGTCACGAACTGAGCCCATACGAAAAAGGGAAGGCGCATCCAGGTCATCCCCTTGGCACGCATCTGAATAATCGTGGTAATGAAATTGACCGCTCCCAAGAGGGAGGAAGTAATCAAAAGGACCATTCCAATCAGCCACAGGGTCTGACCATTGATGACATGAACCGGGTCGTTGATGGTTGCGAGCGGAGAATAGCTGGTCCAACCCGATTTCGCCGCACCACCGGGAATGAAAAAGCTGGCCAGCATCACGATGCCACCCAGGAAATAAAGATGGTAGCTGGCCATGTTTAGCCGGGGAAAGGCCATGTCGGGAGCTCCGATTTGGAGAGGAGTGACATAGTTGCCGAAAGCCCCGAACAGAATGGGTACGATGGCGAGGAAGACCATGATGGTTCCATGCATGGCACCGAAGACATTGTAGAGGTCCGCCTGCATCACCCCGTTGTTGGCCATGTCATCGCCGAGAGCGGCCTGGAGGGCGTGACCGATCACCGGAATGGGCTTACCCGGATACGCCAACTGCCAGCGCATGGCCATCATCAACAAGAACCCGAAAAGCAAAAAGAGGAGGGAGGTCACGGCATATTGGATGCCGATGACTTTATGGTCGGTGGAGAAAATGTATTTCTGCCAAAAGCCGGGCTCATGATGTTCATGGTGACCATGGTCCGCGCCATGAGCCGACGCCGTGGAATGAGCAGGAGCGTGTGCGGTGGAGGTGTTCATAGGCGAAAAGTGTTTTGTATCCGGAAAAGCAATTGTCTAACGACGGTCAATGCGTTGGGGGTTGGATCGATGCGATGGAATGAGCTTCACCCGGCGGGGAGGTTGAGGCGGAACCACCAAAAATCGGACGCTTGTCCGCCACCATCAATGCCAACAGAAGAGGCAGATAGATGATGCTGGCGAAAAATAGTTGGCGGGCCTGTGA
>CAITXU010000167.1 GCA_903896505.1 uncultured Verrucomicrobiota bacterium
CAAGGAAGTGTTTGCCCAGAAGGGGAAGCTGGGATGGGGGGATTACGTCCGGTGTCGGGTGAGGTACTTTACCGATGGAGCGGTGATTGGGAGTCGGGGCTGGGTGAATCAGGTGTTTGAGGACCATCGCGAACGGTTTGGACCCAAGCGCAAGGATGGGGCGAGGCGGTTCAAGTTTCTGAACGACTCAACGATCTTTGGGGTGAGGGACCTGAGGTTGGAGCCGGTGGGGGTGGCGGGCGGATTGGCTCAAAAATAGCAACATTCGGGTCTGCTTTCGCCTGAAGCTACCTGTCCCTTTGTATTAATCGCGGATTATTCTGGAAAATACGGCCCCATCCGATACTTCCATCCGATTGAAAACTCCCTTGGACAGGCTGGGTCAAGGGTACCGAAATCTGTGACTTATCCCATGTCTCGATGGCTCATAAGGCGATGCGGCGTGGTCGTCGTGGCTTTCTGCTGTGGCCTGGTTTTAATGACGGCCTGCGGGCCGAAGTCGTCCGATGACCCAGCTCCCATTCTCCTCTTTGTCGGGAACGGAAGCTCTCCGAATGACGTCAGGGCGGTCGAAGGTATCCTCGACGCAAAACGGTTGTCCTATTCCACAGTTGATTCTTCGGACTTGAATGCCATGACCGAGGGGCAGCTTTTGGCGCATCGTCTGTTGATCGTTCCGGGGGGAAATTATCTGACGATGAGCGCCGGCTTGACGCCGAATACTGCTACGAACGTTCACCATGCCGTTCAGAACGGCTTAAACTACCTCGGTATCTGTGCAGGAGGGCTTATGGCGGGCAACGCGGCGACGAATAGCCTGAACCTGACCTCCGGGGTTCGGATGGGATTCTATGCAGCGGTGAATCGGGGCATTCACAAAGCCGCTGTAGCAATCCAATGTGCGGACGCGACGACCCAGGAGCACTATTGGGAAGACGGTCCGCACTTCAATGGTTGGGGAGAGGTCGTGGCCCGATATCCTGATGGCAGCTCCGCCATTGTTGAGGGAAGGTCCGGGAAGGGATGGGTGATTCTTTGCGGCACTCATCCAGAAGCACCGGAGGCGTGGCGGCGCGGAATGGATTTCACCATTCCTGCGCGCGTTGCCAATGTCTATGCCGGGACCCTGGTTGAGTCCGCATTCCAAGGGACTTCGCTACCGCACTTCTGATGATGGAGGGGTACGGTCCAGATGCCCCTACATATCCGTACGACGACCTACTGCGCGCCACGGGCAAGTTGCACCAATCGAAAACCAACCGAAATGACAGCTGGTATACTGATCATGAGGACCGAAAACCCGATACCCACTTTCATCAAGCCCGGGCCAAAGCGTGGCGAGAGAGATGGCAGCAGCGTTCGGGCAGCAACCCCCACCAGCCAACCGAGAGTATAGCAAAAGTTTACAACAAACGGAGCTAAAAACAACGCAAATGGCTCAAAAAAGTCCTCCCCGTCGTCGGAGGGGCCACTGGTGGTCATTGCCCAGAGGAAGATGAAAAAGCAAAGGATACCGTAGAGACCCGCGAAAATATTGTACGGAATTCGGCGGATTTCCCACCAAAGGATGACCTTCGCCCAGGAAATTGGCGATGGCGGTGGTGAGAATAGCCAACCCACGGCTTTTCCAATGATCTTCATGGCCACATCAATCGGTCGATCCGCCCGTCGACTGCCTTCGGGCGAGCATGAGCTGCACCAAGGCTTGGACGGCAGGCGAATCATTGTTCCGTTTCCAGACCAGGGCTGAACGAATCATCGGCATTCCGGGAGGCAACTCGCGGTAGGTGAGACCCGGACGGCTGATTTCCGCCAGGGATGCCGTGGTGGGGGCGATGCCGAACCCGGCTGAAATCAGCCACATTTTGGTCTGGATGTCATTGGCGAATTGAGCCGGACGTGGAACAGCACCCGCCTGAGCGCATGCTTGAAAAAAACGGTCGTAGTAGCCGTGTTGCAAGCCGGGGTCTATCAGCACGAGAGCTTCGTCGTGGAAGTCCGTCCAAACGATCTCAGCCTTGGTGGCCAACCGGTGACCAGTCGGAACGGCCAGCACCTGCCGCGATTCCTCGACGTATTGATACTCCAGTTCCAGGGAATGAACCGGAGGGCGGAGGACGCCCACGTCCAATTCATCGTCCCGGAGTCGACGAAGTTGGTCGGTGCTCACCAAATCGAAAAGGGCCAGCTTTACCCCGGGGTGCAATTGTCGAAATTCGCGGAGAATCGAAGCCATCCAGGCATTGGCGGACGGGGCGATGATGCCGATCCGAAGCGTCCCTTGCAGCCCCAGTCCCACCTGCCGGGTCCGCTGTTCCGCCTGGCGCGCCGAGAGCAAAACTTGTCGGGCTTCGTCCAAGAGAATTCGTCCAGCCTCGGTCAGCCGAACCGACCGTGTGGATCGATCAAAAAGCCGAACCTCCAATTCCGTCTCCAAAGCCTTGATTTGAGCGGACAACGGTGGTTGCGCCAGATGAAGGCGCTCTGCCGCGCGCCGAAAATTCAGCTCTTCGGCGACGGCGACAAAATAACGTAGATGACGCAGCTCCATTGGACTGATACTCTTTAAGTCTCAATCAGGGAGCAAACTTGTATTGGCCCAGGTTGTGATTCGGGGTCATTTGTAGACCGTCATAAATCTTCGACTCCGGCTTCCGCCATGTGGATCGTCAAACTAGCCCTTCGTCGGCCCTACACCTTTGTGGTCGCTGCCCTGCTCTTGTTGCTGGCAACGCCCTTGGTGCTGTTGCGGACTCCCATCGACATCTTCCCGGCGATTGAAATCCCGGTCATCAGCGTGGTCTGGCAATACGCCGGTTTGAGCGCCCAGGAGGTTGAACAGCGCCTCGTTTACCTGCATGAACGTGCGTTGAGCGCCACGGTCAATGACATCGACCACATTGAGTCCACAGCCTACAACGGGGTTGGAATCATCAAGGTCTTTTTGCGTCAGGGGGCTTCTGTGGATGGTGGTGTGGCTCAAGTGACGGCCATAGCCCAAACCATCCTGCGCCAGGCACCTCCGGGTCAGACACCCCCGTTGGTCATCCGCTACAACGCCTCGACCGTTCCCATCCTGCAATATGCCATCGGGGGAAAAGGATTTTCCGAACAGGAACTGTACGATATCAGCCAGAATGCCATCCGTATCGGGCTTTCTACCGTACAGGGAGCGGCAGTGCCCTGGCCGTACGGGGGCAAGACCCGCTTGGTTTCGGTCGATTTGGATTTGGCAGCGCTCAAGGCAAGAAATCTGACGGCCCAGGACGTGGTTTCAGCAATTAATTCACAGAATCTCATTCTCCCATCTGGAACAGCCAAAATCGGAGCAACGGAGTACGACATCGAATTAAATTCGAGCCCCAAGGCTTTGGACGAGCTCAATGAACTGCCGATCAAGACGGTCAACGGCGCGACCATTTATGTTCGCGAGGTAGCGCAAGTGCGGGACGGTTACCTTCCGCAGCAAAATGTCGTCCGGAAGAACGGCGTCCGGGGTGCCCTGCTGACCATTCTTAAGAGCGGATCGGCGTCGACTCTTCAGGTGGTGGCACGGGTGAAGGCAGCCATGCCAAACATCATCAAAGGATTACCCCAGGGCTTGGAAGTGCAGGAATTTGCGGACCAATCCATTTTCGTTCAGGCGGCAATCCAAGGGGTGGTACGCGAGGGCGTCATCGCAGCGGCTCTGACGGCGGCCATGATCCTTCTGTTCCTCGGCAGTTGGCGGAGCACAGTCATCATCGCTCTTTCAATCCCGTTATCAGTTCTCAGCTCCCTGGTGGTCCTGAGTGCGCTGGGGGAGACCATCAATCTGATGACTCTCGGGGGATTGGCCTTGGCCGTGGGCATTTTGGTGGACGATGCCACTGTGGAGATTGAAAATGTCCATCGACAGATGGGTCTCGGGAAACCACTGGAGGAGGCCATACTCGACGGTGCCCAAGAGATCGCCCTGCCAGCACTCGTTTCGACCCTTTGCATCTGCATCGTCTTTGTACCGATGTTTTTCCTGAGCGGCGTTGCCAGGTACCTCTTCGTGCCCCTGGCTGAAGCCGTGGTGTTTGCGATGCTGGCCAGCTATGTTCTTTCACGAACTCTGATTCCGACCCTGGTGATGTGGTTCTACCGGAGGGTCCATCAACCGGGCATCCATCATTCCTCAATTCAGGTTGAGGACCACGATGCATTGACCACGGGGGGGACCTTGATTCGCCGACGTGAGACCCCGTCTTTCAGCAGTCGCTTGGTGGGACCCCTGGTGCAGTTTCAGCTTTCCTTCGAACGCGGGTTTCATCGCTTCCGTGAAGGTTACTTGGGCTGGTTGGAGGCCTGCATGGCCCACCGGCGGAGCATGGCCACCGTCTTCCTGATGGGTTGCGTGGCCTCCCTCGGGCTGGTTTTTCTTCTGGGACAGGACTTTTTTCCGTTGGTTGACGCCGGACAGATTCGTTTACACCTACGTGCGCGTACCGGCACCCGGATTGAAGAGACCGCCCGCTTGGTGGATGAAATTGAACAGGCCATTCGACGCGAGATTCCGTCGGTCGAGCTCGATGGGATGCTCGACAACATTGGTATTCCTGGCTCCGGCATCAGTCTGAGCTATAGTAATAACGGTCTTATAGGAACCGGGGACGCGGATATCTTGGTCTCGCTGAAGCCGGGACATCGTCCGACCCCGGAATATGTCAACCTGCTCCGCACCAAGCTGAATGCCCACTTTCCTGGAACGTTGTTCTACTTTCTTCCTGCCGACATCGTGAGCCAGACCTTGAACTTTGGTCTGCCCGCCCCATTTGACATTCAGTTCGTGGGGCGCGATCAGGCCAAGAACCGCGAACTGGCCGCCCGTTTGGCAGAACAAATCCGTCATGTGCCGGGAGCGGTGGATGTCCGGGTTCAACAACCGGCGGACCAACCGAAGCTTCGCTTTGCCGTGGACCGGGCGAAGTCGGTGGAAATGGGCCTGACCGAGCGCGACGTGGCCAATTCCGTTTTGCTTGGACTGAGCGGCAGCGGCCAGGTTCAGCCGGGCTATTGGCTCAACCCCAAGAACGGCATCAGTTACCTCGTCAATGCCCGGGCCCCGGAGCACGAAATGACCTCCTTGCAGGATTTGAGGGGAATTCCGATCACCGCCGGTGCGTCGGGAGACGGCAATGGGCAGTTGCTCGCCAACCTGGCCACCTTCTCCCGGACCAACGGACCCGCAGTGGTTTCCCATTACAATGTCCAACCGGTCATCGACGTGTTTGGTGGTGTGAGCGGACGCGACCTTGGTGGGGTCATGCGCGATATCCAACCCCTGATGGACAAGATTCAAAAGGAACTGCCCCGGGGTAGCTATTTGGTCGTGCGCGGACAGGTGGACACCATGAAGAGCAGTTTCATTGGGCTTGGCATCGGGCTCGTCGCTGCGATTGCTCTGGTGTATCTCCTGCTGGTGGTCAACTTCCAGAGTTGGCTGGACCCCTTCATTATCATCTCCGCGCTGCCGGCGGCTTTGGCCGGAGTGGCCTGGGGTCTGTACCTGACCCAAACCACATTGAGCGTTCCCGCCTTGATGGGTGCCATCATGTGTCTCGGGGTTGCCACGTCCAATTCGGTCTTGGTGGTGACCTTTGCCCGCGAACATCTGTTGGCCAGCGGTGACCCTGTCGGTTCCGGCGTCCATGCGGGTGTCGGTCGTTTGCGTCCCGTCCTTATGACCGCGCTCGCAATGATCATCGGGATGCTGCCCATGAGCCTGGGTCTGGGCGAGGGAGGCGAACAGAACGCTCCACTCGGACGGGCCGTCATAGGCGGGTTGTTGATGGCCACTCTGGCCACCCTGTTCTTTGTGCCGGTGGTGTTCAGCCTGATGCACCGTCTTCGAACCAAACCAGCAGGTGGTTCAATTTCGAAATCTGTCAACTTGGGCAGTTTGAGTGCCGAATTGGGCCGCTGACCATTTCTTCCTTTGTCTCATGAACACGTTTGATCGTTCCTCGACCACGCCCTCAGCCGACACAGCCCCTGGCGCACTCGGTTCCGTTTCAGGTCGTCCGTCGAGCCGTGGAACGGGCTCGCGCCTAGCGGCGGTGTTTTTTGTCACCGTCATCCTGGCGGGATTGGCCGTCGTGGCGGGATTGATTCCGCGCTGGAGAGCCCGCATTGCTCTGGTTGAATCAACCCAGGCCCTGGCCATCCCCACGGTGGCCGTGGTGGGGTTGAGCAATGCTGTCGCGCCGCCTGCGCTCTTGTTGTCGGCGGAATTGCGGCCCTATCTCGAGGCCCCCATCCATCCGCGGGCGACCGGTTATGTCCGGCGCTGGTTGGTGGACTTGGGCACCAATGTGGAGGCAGGGCAATTGCTGGCGGAAATTGATACGCCTGAACTGAATCAGGAATTGGCCCGAAGCCGTGCAGAACTTGCCCAAGTGGAAGCCGCCCGAGACCTTGCCCAGACCACGGCGACCCGATGGGCTGAGCTGCTGAAGACCTCGTCGGTGGCCGAACAGGAAGCAGCCGAGAAGAAAGCCGACCTCGCGCTCAAAGTCGCGACGGTGGAAGCCGCCCGAGCCAACGTTCGACGGCTCGAAGAACTGAACGGCTTTGCCCAGGTGACCGCCCCCTTCGCGGGCATCATCACCCGCCGACTGGTGAATGTCGGCGATTTGGTAACGGCTGGAACAGGGGTCGAGTTGTTCCGGGTGGCGCAGACCGCCCGGCTCCGTGTGTTCGTCCGCGTTCCCCAGGCCCTGGTCCCAGGAATTGCCACGAACTCCATCGCCCAACTCTCCCTTCAGGAAATGCCCGGAAAGACCTTTGAAGCCCGGGTGGTCCGCACAGCTGGAGCGATTGAACCCGACTCACGAACCATGTTGACTGAACTGGAAGTCGACAATTCCAAGCAGTTGCTCCTATCCGGCAGTTACGCTCAGGTCCGGTTTCCGGCACCTCCATTGGCCGCCGGAGTCTCACTGCCCGCCAACGCGTTGCTCTTTCGGGCCGAGGGACCTCAGGTCGGACTGGTCGATGCCGATGGGAAAGTCACGCTGAAGTCGGTTGTCCTGGGACGCGACTTTGGTCCCACCATCGAAGTGCTGCACGGTGTGACCCTTCAAGATCGAGTCATCGTGAATCCTCCCGACGCGCTGGTGAGCGGCATGACCGTGCGGATTCTTGAATCAGGAAAATCGGACGCCAAGCCATGAAGGCCACTCGATTCCATGTCGGCCTGGCGACGTTGGGCCTGGTGCTTGGCGGATGCGCTGTCGGGCCGAATTATCAACGTCCTCAAGCGCTTGGAACCAATGCGATTCCAGCCCAATTTGAGACCACCAACGGTGTCGCCTGGCACCCTTTCGATGCCTCGGCAACGACGGGTCACAGTGCCTGGTGGAAGGCGTTCGGCGATCCGGTTCTCGATGAGCTGGAAAATGAGGCTGGAGTGGAAAATCAATCCCTTCGGGCCGCTGCCGCACGTCTGGAGGCGGCTGCATCCGACGTGGACATCGCCCGTTCCGATTATTTTCCGCATCTATCGACGACCCCCTCCGCCGTGAGGCAACGTTCCAGTCTGAACCTTCCCGAGAATGGGCATCCGGCTGGCAAAGCATATACCTTTAATAATTTTATCGTCCCGCTTCAGGCCGGATGGGAACCCGACCTTTGGGGTCGCATTCGTCGGCAGGTCGAGGGGTCGCGTGCGCGCTATGAAGCCGACGCCAATGATCTCGCGTCGGCCCGGCTGACCATCCAGGCGGAAGTGGCCATCGACTACTTCATGCTCCGGTCGCTCGATCTGGAGTCCGCCCTGTTGGAGGCCACGGTGGTCGATTTCCAGCGGGCCTATGAATTGGTGCGGAATCGGCGCAAAGGGGGAATTGCCACAGACCTTGACGTTTCCCAAGCCCTGACCCAGCTCCGCGCTGCGGAGGCGCAGGTCCCGACGGTGGCCCTTCAAGCGGCCCGCCTTCGGCACGCGCTGGCGACACTATCGGGTCATCCGGCCACCGGATTCCATTGGGAATCCCGAACCAACTATACCTTTTCGACACCACCCATCGGAGACGGCCAGCCAAGTGAATTGTTGGAGCGCCGTCCTGACGTGGCCGCCTCGGAACGTCGCATGGCGGCTGCCAATGCCGATATCGGACTCGCCCGCACCGCCTATTATCCCCGATTCCGGATCAATGGGTTGGCCGGACTCCAAAGCGTCCACGCCAGCAGCGTCTTTGATGCTTCGAGCCGTTTCTGGTCAGTGGGGCCTTCGGTCGATTGGCCGTTGTTTATCGGAGGCCGAAACGAGGCGGCGGTTCGGTCCGCGGAGGCAATTTATACGGCCACAGTGGCCCAATACCGGTCACAGGTGTTGACGGCATTTCAGGAAGTCGAAGACCAATTGACCGCCCAGCAACTGCTGACCACTCAATTGGAGGCCGAAGGTGCTGCCCGGGATGCCGCCCGCAAGACGGAAGAGATCGCCAACCATCGATACGAGGCGGGCCTGGTGACCTACCTCGAGGTGGCTACCGCGCAGAGTGTGGCCCTGGGCCATGAGCGAAGTGTCGTTCAATTGGAGGGTGAGCGTGCCGCCGCTTTGGTCGCCCTGGTCAAGGCCCTCGGCGGAGGCTGGGTACCGCAACCTCACGAGTCCCGCGAAGCGAAGACCGGTCCATAGACCCTCGTCGGTAAAGCCCTGCGCGTCAGGGTTCACCTGGCTTGGTGGACTCCAAGAATGGCTCGCGGATTTCCAGCGGAGCAAAGGGCCAGGTCTTGACGGAGCGGGCCCAGAACAAAAAAGAGCGTGGCTCGATATCACGCAACGATCATCCCAAGCGAGGACTGAGCATGATGAACCAGGTGATGATGAAGACCCAGGGAATCAGCAACGGACCACAGTGGCCGAGAGCCACCGTTAGAAAGGAACCGTGGATTGGCGGAAGACAGTCAGGAATCCGGCCTTCGGCATGACGTCGCAGGCGTCGAAGGGCAATAATGGCCCCGAGAATGCTCGGGTACAGCAACAACCCGGACACCATTCCCGTCCAGGGGAGCAGGGTGTACAGAATTCCATTAAGCCGGGCGTAAACCGGGTTCACAAACAGAACCGGGGCGTTCAGGGTAATGGCAAATGCCGTCAGCATGAAGGCCTGGGAGCTCACCAGCCATGACAGCCGGTGATTAATCAGCTGGTCCTCATGTTCGATTTCCCCGCGCAGGACGCGGTACACTTCGAGGTGGGCCTGTGTCTTGGGATCGATGCTCATGGGGTCGATTTGGTTCAGTCCGTTCCCTGACCTGAGCTCGTGTTCTGAAACAGGAGCCGGAAGGCGGGGGTGAATTGGGAAAGGGTCTCACGGATTTCGGAATTAAGAGAAACCACGGTGGACGGTGCCGTCGCCACTGCTGAATAACGCCAGCCATTCTCGTCCGACCACGTGGGTTCGGCCAAAACGTCGCCTTGCTTCAGGGTGCGGATGACGATGGTTCCGTCTCGAATCTCCACGGTTCCCCCCTTGATGAGATAAATCGAGCCAGCCGGATCGCCGGGATGAAAGAGGGAATCGCCGGTCTCCAAATGTGCCTCCGGAAGCCGTCGGCTGTAGTCGGGGACGATCAGGCTGATGTCGCGCCGGAAAAATAGGTCAAGAGTCCAGGCAGCGATGACCTGAATTTTCCGCTCCCAACCCGGGAGCTTGGACATGTAGACCGTTCGCCAGAACCACCAGGCTAGGAATCCCGAGAATTGGAAACCAAGGACATCTGCGACCGCAGTCCGGTGGCCGATGGAGGCGAGCTGACCCAGATTGGTGAATTGAAACGGACGAAGCTCATCGCCATTGAAGACCCGCTCAAGGTTTTGGGCTAGTTGAGTCCCCTGACGCAGGGCAAACTGGGCCGTCGGCGGGCTGCTCGGTTGATCGCCCAGGGGTATGGCGGCACAATCTCCTGCCGCCCAAAGGTTGGGCTGCCCTTTGACGCGCATTGTTGGTTCGGTGACGAGGCGTCCCTTGACGCTCTCCAGCCCATGGCGTTTGGCGAGGGCCGTCACCAAGGGATTGGGCGCATTACCAACGGTGGAAACCACACTGCATGTTTCAATACATTCGCCACCCTCAAGGACCGCTTTGGTGGCGGTCATGGCCGTGACCCGGGAATTGAGCCGGATTTCCAGACCGCGTTTCCGGAGTTGGTCCTCGGCATAGCGACCGAGCGGCTCTCCGATATCCGGCAAGAGGAACGGTCCACTGTGAATCAGCACCACGCGGGATTCGTGTTGGGCCAGATTCTGGTACAGCCCTTTGACGTCGGCGACCAAATCCAGAATCTGGCCCGCCGTTTCCACCCCGGAGTAGCCGCCACCGACCACGACAAAGGTCAGAAGTCGGCGAATGACATTGGGATTGTCCGACAAATTCGCTTCTTCGAGGCGGTGTATCAGGGTCCGACGAAGATTCAGGGCATCACCCACGTTCTTGAGGATGAGACCATGTTCGGGCATTCCCGGGACCCGGCTGAGGTCTACGACGCCGCCAAGAGCGATCACTAGATGCTCGTAATGAACCGAAATATTGGAGGTGTAGACGCCGGCATCGAGCACCAAACGCTTCTCCTCCAAATGGAAATCGCGGATTTTCCCCCGTAGGACATTCGCGTTACCGCAGAATTCCCGCAGCGGATTGACCACGCTCAATGGCGACAGCGCGGCTCCGGCCACCTCGGCCAGCATGGGTTGGAAGACGAGAATGTTTTGGTCGGCAATGAGGGCGACCCGCTGACCGGCCCTGGCTCCCCAGGCACGTGAGAGTGTTCGGGCGCAATAGGCACCGGCGAAACCGCCTCCGGCAATGACAACGTCAAACTTCATAGGTGCACATTCAACTTCGGCAACGGCTCGACCATTCAGCGGAGGAACTCCCCCCGCCATTTAGTGACAGTGGCGACTTCGCGGTCTCCTAAGGAACCATGGCGATTAAACGAAATGCCCGGTTCCAAGGCAAAGACGGAAACACCCAGAATCCGCCTTTCAACTAAGGGACAGGTCAGTTGTAAATCTTTTGTCACCTTGAGAAGGGGGTGCCGGTCCTCCGTGGGGAAGTCCGCCCATAACGCCTCGCCCAACCCGGAAAACCGCTCCGTTGCGCGAGCCAATCCGGCCATCAGACTTTCCTCGGTTCCCCAAATCTCCGCACTGTGACGGGCGCGGGTCACCGCCGTATAGACTAGCTCGCGGCTGACCAGCGGGTGCGGTTCGTCGGGAATCAGAAGGACCACCTCATTAAATTCAGACCCCTGGCTCTTGTGAACCGTCATGAAATAGGCGGTCTCATGCGGTGGCATCCGAAGTGGAGACAGCGACCGTAGTCCACCCTCCGGGGTCTCAAACCAAACCAACAAACGTCCGTCCGACGGATCGGTCAACGCAAGGCCGGTGTCGCCGTTGCTTAGACCGAGGTCCACATCGGTCGAGGTGACCAGCACCGGACGCCCGGAGTACCAGTCCCGTCCTGGGGGTATCAACCCTTGGGCCGCCATCCGCCGGGTGATGTCCCGATTCAATGATTCGACGCCCAAGGTTCCGTGTCGCAACGGCGACAGCAGGCGCAACTCCTTAAGGACCCCAAGAGCTGCGGTTGGCGATGGGGATCCCACCAGCCGGTGGTGCCAGGGGATAAGTCTGTCCATCAGGCCAGCCAGGCGATGGGCTGCCGAGGGCGTGGGGACCAACTTCAATCCAGGAACCGTTCCGCGCCAGGCCGACCTTGCGAGCCCGATGTCCCGGGAGCGAACGCCCCTGCTGAAGACCTGAATCGCACCTTCCGCACCGAATCGATGGCTGCGGTGCAGCTCCACCATGGAATCTGCGAGAGGTGTCGCCCGCGGGTGGATGGCATCGGATGGCAGGGACCGTCCCAAACTGGCAGAGACTTCCGCCGCCCAGTCTGGAGAAAATTGGCGGGCGGATGGTCCTGACCACATCTCACCCAAAACGCTCCCGGCCTCAACCGCCGCCAATTGATCCTGATCCCCCACGAGAACGAGGCGGGTGGTTTCGGGGAGTGAACGGAGGAGTCGGACCAACAAGGCGATGTCCATCATGCTGGCTTCGTCGACCACGACAACATCGGCGGACAGGAGGCGGGGCTGGTTTCTGATGTTCGACCCTATTGCAAACGGAGAGAAGCCAAGGAGCCGATGCAAAGTCGTGGCTTGAAAGGAATTTGAAGCCGGTCGGGAAGGATCAGTGGGCAAGTCATCCATGGCCTGGCGGATCGCCTCGGTGAGTCGGGCAGCCGCCTTCCCCGTGGGTGCCGCAAGGAAGACGCGGGGAGGACGCGCCCCCTCCAGAGGCACCAAAGCCGAGAGGACAGCCAAATGTCTGGCGACGGTCCGGGTCTTTCCGGTGCCTGGACCCCCTGAAAGGATGGTGAGCCCGCGGCGGAGAGCGGAGTAGGCGGCCAATGCCTGCCAATCGAAACTGTCGTCCGGCTGCGGCGGAAAGAAGTGTTGGACGGACGTTGAAAGCCGTCCGGGGTCCCAGGAGTGGAGTTGGGTTGAACGCCGCCGAAGAATCGTTGCGGCCTCCTGCTCATAGGTCCAATAGCGGTGGAGGTAGAGCCGGGAGGACGACCCGAGTACCAAGGGGGCAAGGCGGGCACTGGATATTGCTTCCGAAGCTCCGACGGGCGGGCATGAGTTGGGCCCTTGCAGCATTGGTCCGGAATTCAAAACCAGACCGCTGCGATGGAGAGCATCAGTCCAGTCGGTCAGTTCGGGTAGTCGAACGGTGGAGGGTGCCCGCTCGACCATTTCGCTCAACATGCGACCGGCGACACGTTCGAGCGGCAGGCAGGTGTGCCCTTCGCTCCGAAAATGGCTGACCAAGGCTGCCGCCCACACCACGGAGTCCTCGGCGTTCGCTGACCATCCGGCCATCCGGAGCGCAAACTGGCGTGAGAGTGGCGAAAAGCAGGCAAGGTCGGTCGACGTGATCATCGGCCACCTCCAGGTGGCAACAACAACGCTTCGGCGAGCTCCCGTAGCAGGGCCGTGCTCGGGCGAAGGGAGTAGACTCCCTGACCCGGCTGTGAGGCATCCAAGCCCCTGAGAAAGAGGTAATGAACGCCGCCGAAATCCCGCTCATAGGAATACCCGGGCATTCGCAGTTGCAGCCATCGATCGACGGCCAGGGAGTAGAGGAGGACCTGAAGTGGATAGAGTCGAGCCGTCATCTCTGCGGCCATGGCCTCCTGAGAGTAATTGGCCTTGCGCCATCCCAGCCAATTCGATTTCCAGTCGATCACCCAAAACCGGTCCCGCGCCCGGAATACCAAATCAATGAAGCCGCGCAACACTCCTTCGACTGGTGAAAAATCGAGAGTGGCGATGGCCTGCGGGAAATCGGGTGGCAGTTCAGCAGCGTGACGATGGACGACGGCAGACAATGTTCCCAGCGTGAATCGCTTGAGAGGTAGCAGGAATTCCAATTCGACCAGTCGGTCCTTGGTTTGAACTTCCGACAAGGTGAGCGGATGGGGCTCGGACGACAACGGAGTGGCGTTCACCTCCTGCAACAGGCTTCCGACTGCAGGTCCAAAGGAACTTCCCATTCCAAATTCTGCGAGCACCGCATCGATCTGCGCCGACGTTGTCTCATCCGGAAGGCCACCGGAAGAATGAAGCTCCAATATCTTGTGCAGGCAGGTTCCCGCTTGACGCCCTCGGGGGAACAATGAAATCGAAGCCTCCTGGAGCTCGACGTCCGGCATGGGTGGCTCGTCGACCGGGTCCGCGGGTTGAACCGGATCGGGGTCCTCGGTCCCATCATGGCTGTCCGCCGTCAACCCGGAAAAGCTGGTCATCCGCCAGCCTCGGACAATTTCGCGGGTGAAATGTCGAGCAGAGGGGCTCGATACCGTTATTGAAGGCGACGTCCATCGACCGAGGGGTGGTTCGGGAACCTCCCGGACAACAATTCCAGCGGGTGTGGCCCAGCGATGGAGGACGCCGATGTCGATCGGGGAAGATTCGGAACCGGGGTTTTGGCGGAGCCATGATTCGGCAGAGGGAAAGGAGCCACCGTTCAGCCACCAACCCAGGGCTGTTCCGTTTTTCTTTGGGGGCTCGAAACCGAGATAAACGCGCCGACTGGCCCGCGTCAGGCCGACGTACAACAGGCGAAGGTTTTCGGCCAATCGTTCTTTTTGGGCGATGAGTTGGTTTTCCTCGAATGCGGGGGAACCAAGGTCCCAAATCGATTCCGACATCGAACCCGGCGCATGAAAAACAACATGGTCCTTTCGGCGTTTTCCAGAGGTTGATGATTTCCTGACAAAGGGGCAGAAAACGACAGGAAACTCCAACCCCTTACTCCCATGAAGCGTCAATAATCGGACGGCGTCGTCATCCCGTTCCAGGCGGATGGCGGAATCGTCGTCGCCGTCGGGCGGAGTTTTGGAGCCGGCTTCCAGCCACGCGACCTGCCCCAGCGGCCCGAGAGAATCCGTCAAAGCGGCCTGTTGAAGCAATTCAGCCACGTGCAGGTAATTGGTGAGTCGGCGCTCACCATCGAGGGCCGTCAACCAGCGGGCGCTGGAACGGCAATCGCTGACGACCGCCCGAAACAGGGCCAATGGACCATGGAGACTCCACAGGTTTCTCCAGGCCTGGACGCGGTCCAGCCAGAAAATCCATTCGGGTTCATTTTGACCCAGGTGCAGCAGTGTCTCCGCATCGAGCCCCACGAGGTCATTCGCCAGTGCCCCCCGCATCAGGGATTCGTGGGCGTCCGGCAGGATGCCGGCTAAAAACCGATAAAATTCGGAGGAATCGGTGCTGGCCAGAACATTTTCACGGGTGGGGAGAACCGCCGGAATACCCCGCCGATGGAGCTCCGCCGCCACCGCTTCCAATTGATACCGGGACTCACCCAAAATGGCTATGTCTGCAGGCCGAATAGGCCGTGACTCGAGTTGCGCACCTCCTTGCAACAGGCGGAAGACCTCGCCGGCGACCCCTTCCACAAGGCGATGAAGAGTTTTTTCATCCGATAGTTCTGCGTCGCCATCCATCGTCCATACGTGAAAGGGTGCGGTACTTCCATCTGCCTCGATGACCTTGAACTGTTCCCTTTCAGGAGAGGGCCGGATGGGCCTAAACTCAATTTCCGGCAGGACGAACGGATTCGGCGGGAAGCTCCAGAATTGGTTGAGCTGACGAACGAGCGCGCCACCTGTCCGCCAGTTGACGGCGAGGGTGTGGCGATGGTCGGCGACCCGGACGGCATCCAGATACGTGAAGATGTCTGCACCGCGAAATCCGTAGATCGCCTGCTTGGGATCACCGACAAGAAACAGGTACCGATGGGGAACGGCGAAGAGACGCTGGAAGATACTCCACTGCACCGGATCGGTATCCTGAAACTCATCCACCAGAACGGCGTCATAATCATTTCGGATGGCATCGCCCAGTCGTTCCCCTTCAGGCGAATCGAGGGCATCCAGAAGGTTCGTCAGGAGGTCTCCATGAGAAAATTGCCGCAATGAACGCTGGCGACGCGGGATTTCCTGTTCCGCCCAATCGAGAAATGCACCTGGCCAGGCAGCGGACCAGGCCTTCGCAGCCTCCGAAAGCACCCGGCGCTCCATCATCCACGGCGAGCCGAGTTCCGCATCCATTGAGCGTTTGGCATTGGCATAAAGGCGGACGGATTCCTCGGAGAAATTCCAAAGAGCTTCCAGCCCGGCGATGTCTGGTTTGCCATCAAGGCAATCTTCCAATGCGGTACCCCCGGCCTTGAAGGCTTTGATCCCTCCACCCTTGGAACCGACCCAGGTAGACCGTTGGATCAAAAAGGGGTGCAACGTGTCTCGGTCGCGCCGCCACAATTCCTGGAGGCGCAACAGGGAACGGTTCATGGCATCCGCCAGAACGGAAAGGCTGGCGCCAGGGGCACCATCGATACGATGCGCACCCGGCCGTCGATCCAGTTCCCCGACCAAGGCCGTTAGTTCAGCCGTGGACTTTCCCTGCAGGGCCGCCCAAGTGACCAGGATTCCAGATGCCCCCGACATCTGGAGCATCCACCAGTCCCGCACCAGTTCCGCGTCACGGGCGACAGTATTTGGGTTCAGCTGAACGGCAAACGATGAACCGGCCTCGAATGCCCGCCCACGTTGAACCCGGTGGCAAAATCCATGGATCGTTCCGATGGGAGCCTCGTCAAAATCAGCTCGGGCCTGAGACAGTCGCCTTGAAGCCCCACGCAGGTCCGAATCGGACTGACGACATCGGTCGAGGACCACGTCCAGAAAGGGGTCTGAAGTCGACTCCCCATCGACCGCCTGGGATGCATCGACCAGGCGCTGATGAATCCGGCTCCGCAACTCCGACGCGGCAGCGTCCGTGTAGGTGAGCACCAAAATCTGCTCCTGAGGAATCTCAAGCTCCAAAACCATCCGCAACCAAAGGGCGGCAATGGCAAAGGTCTTCCCGGTTCCGGCGCTGGCTTCCAGCACCGTGACGCCGTGGGACAAGGGGGAGGCGGCGGCGTCAAATTCACTCGGAGCAATCATGGCCGTGCGAGTGATAAAAAAAGCGGGCGAAGGATGCGTGTCGCCACCTGCTCGAATTCCAGTTGAAGAGGGTCCTCTTCGTGGCCGAACAAGGCCCGGTGGGCCGGTTCGTCAGACTCCGGAGTTCCGGTGCCAAAGGAATCCCCAAACCAGGTCCTGCTCGCCTTTTCGAGAGCTGCCGCCCGTTTTTCTTCGTCTCCACCGAATGCTGACCACCAGTCGAATGAGGCTCTGGGAAAATAGCGGAGGGGCACCCTTTGGCCCTGTTCAAACAGGTTCATCAAATCGGCCAAATGCCCGACGGCATCTCCGGGCGGTTCCCATCGCCAAAGTTTCTCCGGCGATGCCAGAACGGCCGGTGTCTCTCCTCCCATTCCGGCGGCACAGGCGGCGATCCACTGAACCCAAAAGCCAAGAAAATGCTTCCCCGTCGGCTTACGCGGTACCCGATGCAACCACGCTCCATTGGCGGTGATCGCAAGGCTGCCCTGCAGTACGCGACCGTTCAGGTCGATCCAATAGGGTCTGGGGGCGGGTGGGGAGCCGTTGCCGAGGAGCGGTTTCAGTTTTTGCGCGTACTTTTCCGCATCGGGAATGGCTTGAGCCAGCATCCATTCTCCAACGGAGCCGTGGGGAAGTGTGCCATCGGCCGCGAGTGCACTGGCGAGCGATCGGGGGTCACGCCCGTCGAGGATCAGACGACTCACGCGATCCACCAGGCGGGTATCTGGTTCTTGTTTGAACTCCAGTCCGGCTTCATGACGGTTGCCACGATACGATTCGTGGAACTCGACGTGCAACTGGTGCCGAAGAAAGGCACGTGACGGGTACTCAAAAAACCGCACCAGGTCCTTCACGTCGACTGGCCCATTGGTCACTGGTTCCAGGGGCACACTGGAGGCGACGAAAGGACGGCGGGGCTGGCGTGGGCGTTGTTTTACGTCAGCCGCAGCTGAAAGGATGGACGAATAGCTGAACAACGACTGTTTTCCCGAAACGGACCCCGGCAAAAAATATTCCGGGCTGAAGGCGTGCAGTCGATGGACAATGGTGAACCCATCCCCGTGTGTGGAGTCCGAGACCTCATCCGTCCGGCGGTAGGAGGTTTCGAGGTAGTCCGTCAATTGCCGCAAAACCGGTGAAGGAGGCAGGGTCGAGGCACCGGCATCACTTTGTCCGAGGTAGCTCAAGTGCAGCCATCGGCGGGCACTGATCAGGGTCTCGAGAAACAGGTAGCGGTCGTCCGCCCGCCCGGAACGGTCCCCGAGCCGTGGTTCATCGCGAAGCAAATCGAAGCTCAAGGGCACGGGGCTTCGCGGGAAGGCGCCATCGTTCAATCCAAGAACACAAATGGCTTGAAAAGGCAGGCTTCTCAACGGTTTGAGTTCGCAAAAGGTAATGCCGCCCGACAGGTAACCGACACCGGAGTTTTCAGTGTCCATTTCACCCAATAGCGAGGGCAGAACGGCATTCAATGGAATCGATTCATCGTTCCCCACAGCAGCCAATTGATTTCCCCAAACCGTGATGGACCGTTGGAGATGAGAGAGTTCATCGACATCGGAGGTCTCGTCGCTGAAAAAACGGTCGACACTTTTTTGGATGCTCCCCACCCAGTCGGAAGGCGAGTGACTCCGCTCCCATTCCTCAAGGGTTGTTCCCACAAGAGCGACGAATTCCGCGAATCGACCGGCCAGCTCCGCTGAATTTCCCTCGATTCCTGGGAAAGGGGCTACATCGCCTCCCTTCGGTGGTATCCAGGGAAAGGTATCTTGTTCGCCGATGGCGTATCCGGCCAGCAAACGATCCTCGGCCTGCTGCCATGTACGGGCGGAACGGTCCGCGAGACCGAGTTGTTGAAGGTGTTCAGCGTCCCGACCAAAGTCAACCTCAAGCTCTTCTACCCAGCGGGCTATCCGGGGTAAGTCGGCTTCGGCGATCCCGGCCCGTTCCCGTATCGGTGGGCATTCGAGCAATCCGAGCACTCCTTCGGACGTCATTCGGGTTCCCACCAGGGCCAGGAGTCGGCGGAGAGAGGCGACAACTCCCCGGGGTGTTCCGAATCGACGGTCGGCCAGCGAATAGGGGAGGCGCCGTTCCGGACTTTCCGGGGTTTCAAATACCGCCGGAATTAGCGGCGCATAAACCGATAGGTCCGGTGCCATGACGACGATGTCCCTGGGGGACAATTCGGGACAACGCTGCAGCCAATCGAGGATGCGATCCTGAAGAACTTCCAATTCCCGCAGCGGGGTATGGCAGGAATGAATCTGAAGAGAATCGTCGTCCGAGCTCCACTCCCGGGACAGGCCGGGATTTTCTCCCATGGAGGGGTCGCTCAAGTTCATCAGATCGGACTGGACCATCGAAAGAAGGGAATCTCCGCCCGGCTCGACAAAATCTGCATGTTCCAGCAGTTCGGTCTGTTCCTGCCAGAGCCTGAGATAGTCACGTCCCTGGCTGCCCCAGGCGGCCAGCAGGCGATGCCCGAGTTCCAGATGAACGCTGGCCGCATCTTCGAGCGGTCGGCGCAAGCGGCGCAGTTCCCGGCGCAGTTCCCGTGGGGTTGCGATATCGCCCCACCATTCGGCACAGGGTTGCAGAACAAACGCGTGGACATCCACAGCGCCCGAGAGCACGGCCATGAATTCCATGTAGGCCGGAGGCAGTGAGGAGACGCCAAACAAAACCACCCGCCGAGGACTCCGCCCGGCGGGAAACGGGCTTTTTCCCTGACGAAGGCCATTCAATGCAAGTATCCGGCGTCGGCTGGGTGGAGTTCCCCCAACCCGAGCCTGAGCCCGTCGCCAGAGTTCGGCCTGCCAATCGTCTCCCCCCCCTGCGGTCCAAGACTCAATCCAGTCGGGTCGGAAAACCAGATACTGATCAAACAAGTTAGCCAGTTGGGAGGCCAATTCAGCCCGCTTGGAGCAATCGCCGTCGGCCAGGTAGGTTCTGGGCGGACTCCACAATTCCGAATCAGGCAAGTCGGCGAGGATGGGGTAAAGATGCCATTGGAAGATGTTTCTTTCGTACCCCTGATCCCGAGGATCGCTGTCCACCAGGCAATCGATCAGGCTGCCCATAAAGGCTCGCGGAAGCGGAAAACTCACTCCCACACATCCCCCCCATCGGGAGGCGATTTCCAGCTTCAACCACCGCCCCAAGCCAACGTGATGAACAACGATGGGCTCCGGAGTGAATGGCGGAGTCGGCTCCGCAGCCATCAAGTCCACCAGTCGGTCGGCAAGACGCTCCAGGCGATTGCTGGTATGCAGATGAAAACTCATCGAATCTGGAGCGGGGCCGGACCGAGGCTTGTGGTGGCGTTGGCCAAAGGGATCAATTGCAACCGCAACCGCCTCCTCCGACGCCCTTCCCACCTGAGGCTGCTTCGCGCGAGAACCACAGGTGCTCGCTGAGAAGCTCTCCCAGCGGATCACGGTCCGGGCGCATGGTTTCACCCGCGAGCGTGGCCCGCTGCCACGGTTTCACATGGGCACAACCCAATGTCGACAGCAGCAACAGCCAGACCATCCATCGAATGCGTTTCATTTGGGAAAGATTTAAAAGGTCAGGTGCAGTCCGGCGGAAAAGACGTTGGCCTTGGGATAGGCACTGGCAGCCGTCATCCCGTCCAGGCCAAGCATTTCGTACCGCTGATAACCGAGGTCCAGCGTGCAGGCATCGATCAGCTGGATGTTTGCCGAGAGACCGAACGTCCACGTTCTCATTCGCGACAGGCGGAAGTCAGAGGAATAGTATTGTGGAATGGGAGAACCTTCGTCAGGTCGCGGGTCACCCGAGATCGTCGGTGCATAGAACGAGGCCGCCGATTGTTCATAGAATCGGACCGAGGGCGAGAGGGTGATTCGTTTCCCAAGCTTCTGCCGCCATTCCCATTGGACCGTGTGGGAAAAGATGTCGTAGCTGTCGTAATGGAATCGATAAGACAGTTCTGTAGCTGCATCGAGCCGGGCAATAAAACGGGTGATTCCGGTGTAAAACACCTGTCGAAACCGGTAGCCGGGACGTTTCTCTGGCAGCAAAATATCCGGGCTGAACTCTGGAAAAACGACACGTTTATAGGCGTCGGTGAGAAAGCCCGAGCCGTATCCCAGGGTCAGGTTGGCACTGATGAACGTCGCTGGGTCGATGAGTTGGACGATTCCCAGCAATCCTTCGGTATCGTCCTTTTCCCGGGCGTTGCGAATCCATGCTCCACGATTGGGTAGGACCCGGTCAAAGTCGTGGGCCAGACCCAGGTTCAGCGTGGTGTTCTTTTGATTGAAATCAATCGACTCGTTCAAAGCCAGTCCGGTGGATTCATAATCCCGCTCCTTGCTGTACGAGACTTGTGGCGTGGTCAGGAACCGTCCTTCCTGCCAGGCTGCCGCAAGGGAAAAGGCGCGGCGGACATCTTTGATTTCAACCAGGGGCACCTGGGAACTGCCGTCGGGGGGAGGAGCCCCAGTGGGTGTCGCACCCGAGATCGCGTCGTACACCACGGTTCCCCTAACGGTCAACGTTGGTGTCGCCGAGACCGAAAAATTTGCCGCGTGGGTCTCGACCTTTACTCGACCATTCTCCTCCTGATAGTCGGAAAACCGGTACCCAACAGTGTCCTCGGCATGAAGGTTCAAGGCCCTTCCGGCCAGAAAACCGACGGATGAAATCCAAACGGCCCACGCCGCATCGCCAGCCTCCCGCAGGGGGTACCGGGGCGGATTGGATGAAAAGCAATCAGGGTTTGAAGGCATCTCTCCCTTCAACAGACCCAACCCGGTCGCGGAGTCAAGAACTCCCATGGCAATTTCCATCGCAGAGGGCTGATGGAGTGACACCAATTGGGTATCAAGTCACCGGAGGATGTTTGGAGACGAAGGAAGACGGAGGCACTGTGGAAAAGTCAATGAGGACTCCGTAGATGGTTGGACCAGAGTACCTGCGGAAGCAGGTGCAGGGCATGGTTCCCAGGAGCGCCTTCACCACCCGCAACCCCAGACCGAGGCTGAGGTCATTTGAACCTGGGCCAGCTTTCACTTTGTTGCCGATAAACAGTCGAAGCTTGCGTCGATGTTCCCTCACCTTGACCCGGATTTCTCCCTCACCGTGGGTTAAGGCATTGGTCAGCAAAGCGTGCAACACCTGCCGAAAATATTTGCGATCCGCTTCAATGTAGAGGGATGGACCCTCAAGCCATTTCAGCAAACGCTGTTCTTCATTGGCCAGCAGGTGGAAATCTTCAATGACGTTCTCGGTGAGCGAAGTGGCATCAAACCGGGAATTCTGAAGAGTAAGTCGGCCCCGACCGGCCTTGGCAACGAGAAGAACCTGTTCGACCACGTGGCGCAATCGGTGAACCTCCTCCTGCAATTCCTCAGAAAGGATTGGATCAATTTTCGCCTGACTGGTCTCCAACTTCAACCGGATGATTTGAAGTGGTGTTCGCAATTCGTGAGCCACTTCGGCGGCATATTCCCGAGTATCCTCCAGTGAAACCGTCAACTTACTCAGAATCTGCCGAAAATGTTTAATGACCTCCCTGATTTCCTTATCGACTTCCGGAAAATCAAGGTCCACACGAGGTTGGACGGCGTCGATCGCCGCCAGCCGACAATTCAACTCGTGAATCGGGTCCAAGAGCCACTTGGCGGTCGCTACTGGCAGGAGCAGGAAGAGCCCGGTGACCCCTAGCACGAAGGGCAGAGCCTCCAGAAGCAAGGAGCCACGGAGTTGGCGAATGGACGGAACTGCTTCGACGACGCCTTGGGATGTCAGAGGAACCGATTGGGCGGACCCGTCATCCACCGACGTACCCGCCGGTGCGGTCATCCATCCGCCCAATCGCCAATAAACAAACGCTGCGGTCATGAGTCCGGCACCCAGCGAAATGACTGCGGCACCGATCACCATTCTGGACCGCAGTGACCTCATTCAGGTTCCTGACGCAACGCGAAACCAACGCCACGTATGGTCTGGAGCAACGGCTTCAGTCCGGGGCGGTCGATTTTACGGCGGAGGTAGTTCATGTAAACATTAACCACGTTGGTCTCTGGGTCGAAATGCTGGTCCCAGACATGCTCCACAATGGCGGTCTTGCTGACGGCACGCGGAGAATTAGTCATCAGGAATTCAAGGAGGGCGAATTCCCGATTGGTAAGACCGACATCCTCGTTGCCACGGCGGGCAACCCGGGCCATCAGGTCCAGCTCCAGATCGGCGACACGAATGACGTGAGGCCCGGAGGAGCGTTGACGGCGGGTGACCGCGCGAACGCGTGCCAGCAATTCGGCGAAAGAGAACGGTTTGACCAAATAATCATCGGCTCCGGCATCGAGTCCTTTGACGCGGTCCGAGACATCTCCACGGGCGGTGACAAAAATCACCGGGGCGGCGAAGTCCTTGCGGCGCAATTGGCGCAAGAGGGTGAAGCCATCACGCCCGGGCATGACAACATCACACAGGAGGAGGTCATAGGGGTGTTCGTTGGCCAGTTTCAGCGCTGCGGAGGCGTCGGGAGCGACGTCAACGGCATACCCTTCAGCGCGGAGTCCGGTGGCCAACTGATCTGCCACCTTTGATTCATCTTCTGCAATTAATACTCTCATGGTCTTTAATCTTATCACGTTTGTCACCGAATCGCAACAATCCCTTCCGGCGAAAGGCCGAAGGGACATGTTGATTGTTCTACTCCTTGATACGAAGAAGCTACCTGGGAATCGTTCGGCTTGCAATCCCAGGGCAATCTGAAGAAATTTTCATAACGTTTCTCGTTCTGAAAATCTCATCGGACGCAATTATCTCTTTAAAATTTATAGGTCACACCTGCAAGTATTTTTAAATCGTTTTTTTTGCGATGCAAGGAGGGAACCGTGTCAGGAATCAAGGCTGGCTCGCTCCGGTAGGTGTCCTGAAAGGTGACTCCCAAGGCCAGTGACTTGGTGATGTCCGTCTCAATTTTGATGGACGCGTTGACAACGAAATCGTTGAAATTGTCGACCTTGGGAAGGTACTCCAAATCCTGATAAAGACGTGACCGCTCGTTGATGATCCATTTGAGCTTCTCCGCCAGACGGACCGTGAAGTAGTCCGACTCGGTCGCCCCCTTTAGTTTCTCGAAGACAATACCAGGACCCGCTTCCCCGCTGAGCTCCAGGCTCTTGTCGCGGATGAAGTAGTAGCCGGCGCCAGGGCTCAGGGTAAACCGGTAGATGACGTCGGCCACCTTGTCCTGGCGTCCATCGGCTCGTCCCAAAAAGTAGCCACGATCTTCCCAAACCAACCGATTGTATTGTAGAAATGCACCGTAATTCTGTGCCGAGGTGGACTTGGTTTTGATCAATTTCCCTCCGACCACGTTTTCAGTCGTCGTTTGGCCGTAGGTGAGGTCGGCTCCCAAATTCAATTCGTTTCGGCTCCACTTCTTCTTGGCGAGGATGCTTCCACCAAACAGCAGGCTCTCCGAGTTGCCCGACGTCGCCGTTAAATTCAAACTGGCTGAGGATTCCCAGGTCTTGGGCGGTGCCGGTGGCGGTACCACAGCAGCGGTTGTGGGTGCCTCTTCAGCCCGGGTAGAGGCGGCCAAAACCAAGCCTGCTGACACCATCATCACTCGTGGATAAGATAAGCGATTCATTTAAGGTCGCAGCTCATATCAAATCGATGACGTGGCTGCCAAGATTTTTAATCAAAATCATGTCAGTTTTTCGCTCGTTGACAAAATTTCGCCGTTTACTGCACAGCTTTGCCTGCCCGCTATTCCACCTTCTTTGTTCCACTGTCCAACGGTGTCAGGGTCAACGGATCGCGCAGCGGCAATTCCACCAGACCGCCTGGAACCAAACTCCCGAGGGTGACAGGATGGTCAGGATGGCCCTTTAGAATTTCATCCTTCTTTCCGACCACCAGCAGGATCGCCCGGTCTGGAGTCAGATATTTCCGAGCCACCCGCTGAACCTCATCCTGAGTCACCGAATCAATCCGTTGCCGCCATTGGTCCCAAAATCCCGGATCCCGTGCATGACGCCCGGTGAATTCGTCGCGGGCAAACTGACCGGCAATCTTTCCCTTCGTATTGAAGGTCTGCGGGAAAGTGTCGATGAACGATCGCTTCGCGGTGTTCAACTCTTCGGAGGAGACCGGTTGGTCAGAAATTCGGTGCATTTCCTCGATAACGAGGCTGGCGGCATAGGCCACCGTGCGAGACTTTGAGGCCAGTCCCGCACGAAAAGGGAGGGCATAGTCCACACCCCCCGGAAAAGCACTTCCGGCCCCGTAGGCGAGACCCTCATCGGATCGGACCCGGTTCATGATTCGAGAGGTAAATCCACCTCCTCCCAAAATGTCATTCATGACCAGGACGGCCGGAAAATCCGGACTGTCCCGGCGAACTCCCGGAAGCAGCAGAGAGACGCGCCCCTGATTGACATCCTTGTCCACCACGTAGACCCCCGGTTTTGCCATGGCAAAGTTGGTGGGTATTGGAGGCGGTACTTCGCCGGAAAATGGCCACGATGAAAACAACTGTTCGAGTTTTGACACCAGGCTGTCCCGGTCAAAATCGCCACTGGCCGCCACCACGAAATTGGACGGCTGAAACCATTTTTGGTGGAACGCATGCAGGTCCGCGACCGCGATGGACTTCACCGACGCATCGGTTTCATTTCGCGAAATCCAGGCATTGGTTCCGTAGGCCAGTGCCTCCGACTCACGCGCCTCGATGGCGGATGAATCATCATTCCGCTGCCGCAGGGCTTGGAGAGTTTGGTCCCGATAAAGCTCAAGTTTGTCGGCTTGGAAACGGGGAGCGGTCAGGGCTTGGCGCAGCAGTCCAAGGCCTTCTTCCAAATCCTTCGCTAGGAGGTTTAAGTTGACAATCCCTTGATCGTCGCCGATGCCGGACGTCAGGGAAGCGGCCAGAAAGGCCAGTCGCTCTTCCAATTCGTCCGCCGTTTTCTCCCCGATTCCGCCCCGTGTCAGCAGATAGCCGGTGAAATTGGCAAGCCCGGTCTTGTCTGCCGGTTCGAGGTAGGCTCCGGTGCGGACCAGGATGGACAGATTGACGAGCGGCAACTCGTGGTCGGGCACCAGGTACGCCACCGGACCACTTTTGAGGGCCACCCGGTATTCATCGGCGTGGGGAGGGGAATACTGGAGAGGAGGGAACTCCAACTTTTCGGGCCGGTCGGGAATGGATTCCCCCGCTCGAAGACAAAGTCCGCAGAGCCAAAATACCTGAAACCATCTTACCGCGCGCAACTCCATGGAGACAACGTAAGGGCATCCGTTGCTTCGTCGAGTAGGAAGTCGGAAATGGTAACCGGCGTGCGGGCTTGACGTTCATCACTTTCCCCCCTACTCCACACGGACCCGCAACGCGTCGTGGCCAAAATCTTTTTCAGCCTCAGTGGTGAAGGGCGGGGGCATGCGACCCGGGTTCGGGCCCTGGTTGAATCCCTCCGCAGACAGCATCAGGTGGCAATATATGCCTCCGGGGATGCGTATCGATTTCTGTCGCCCTTGTATCGTGGGACGAACGTACGGTTGCACCGGATGGGTGGCCTGCGGTTTCATTACACAGCCTCCAAGCGGGTGGACTATCGGAAGACCTCCTGGGAGGCCATCCGATTTATGAAGCGGCTCCCACTGCTTGTCCGTATGCTCGAACGGAGATTGATCGATGAGCGCCCGGATTTAATCATCGCGGACTTCGAACCTGCGTTGCCGAGGGCGGCCTGGAGATTGTCCATCCCCTTCCTCAGCATCGATCACCAGCATTTTTTGACCACCTACAACCTGACATCCCTGCCCGCGTGGCTTCGGGCACATGCCGCCCTCATGTCCCTGGTGGTCAGGGCCATTTGCTCAGGCCAGGATCACACGGTGGTCTCTTCATTTTATTTTCCTCCGCTTCGAAAAAGCTGCCAGAATGTCACCCAGGTCGGAGTGATGTTGCGCCCGGAGATTTTGGCGACAATTCCCGAGCAACAACCGCACATTGTCGCCTACTGGAGGCGGTTTGCCCCGCCCAACGTGCTCGAGGCGTTGCAGGCCTGCGGGCGGGAAGTCCGAGTTTATGGTCTGGGAAACCGCCCGCGGTCCGGCAATCTCGTCTTCCAGGCCATCAGCGAGCAGCGCTTCCTCGATGATCTGGCCAGTTCTTCGGCCCTGATATCGACCGCTGGCAACCAGTTGGTCGGAGAGGCTCTTTTTTTCGGAAAACCCGTTTTGGCGTTTCCGGAGGCGCGGAACTTTGAGCAATACATCAACGCCCACTTCCTCGCGCAGAGCGGTGCCGGTGCCTGGGCCGAGATGGAGAAAGTCTCCGCTGCCCATGTCACTGGTTTCCTCGACCAACTCGAAACGTACAGGAATAGCATCCAACGCTCGCGAATGAATGGACTCCCTGCCACCCTCGAAGTGCTGCGAGGATACCTTCCCCAACTGGAAAACTCCGCGGAGCCGAATTCACTCTCCTGCGGAACACACCCCTCCCCGTCGTCGCTCGCCGTATGAAATCCCGCTTCATCCTTGGAGACATCCTCCGCAATCGTCGCCGGTCGATTAATCTGCCCCGATACCTGACCTACATCGTCACTTGGACCTGCAACGCCCGTTGTATCATGTGCGATTGCTGGAAGAAGGACTCTCCCGAAGACCTTACCCTCGATGAGGTGGAGAAGATTTACGACCAGTTGCCCCGCATGGACGCCGTCCGCCTCACGGGCGGGGAACCGTTCGTCCGGAAAGACTTCACGGAACTGGCCAATCTGACCCAGGAAAGACTTCGGCCTCAGTTCCTACATGTCACCACCAACGGGTTCCTGACCCGGCGCATTGTCGAATTTTGCGAGCAACGCGACCGTTCCACGCCTCTTCGACTTTTGATCTCCATGGATGGAATGGCTGAAAAGCACAACCATGTTCGCGGACGCGAGACGGCTTGGAACACCACTTCCGAAACGGTCAAGACCCTCGCGCCTCGTCAGGAGGAATTGAATCTGCAGTTGTCGGTGAACCAGACCATCGTTGATTCCGACGGAATTGACCAATACCGGCAACTTCGGGAATACCTTCGACCGATGAAGGTCCGGGTGAATGTGGTCATGGCCTATGACGCCAGCGCGACCTACAGCCTTAAACATGAGACCGCCGTCGCCCGGTCTCAAATCGGTCAGTTTACCACCTTTGGTGACTTTGACCAACATCGGGTCGCTGAACTCGCAGATGAGGTGGAAGCTGACCTGAAAAATTTCCCGTGGGCCGACCGCATCGCCAAGCGGTACTACTGGCGGGGGGTGCGGGGACGCCTTGCCCGCGATGCCGACGCCCTGAATCCATCGTGCGTGGCCCTCAACTCACATCTCCGACTGTACCCCAACGGCGACGTTCCGGTGTGTCAGTTCAATTCAAGACGGGTGGGTAACCTCCGTCGCCAGTCGTTTGAATCGGTGTGGTCTGGTGACGAAATCGCCCGGGAACGCGAATGGGTGCGGAAGTGTCCGGGGTGTTGGGCGGAATGCGAAGTCTTGCCGAATGCCATATATACCGGCGACCTGGCTTTGAAAACCCTCGCAGGCTGAGTCGCTAGGACCGACGGTCCGATTTGGGCGCGAAACTGCCTCCCCAACGGACCACCGGTCTCGCCGCATATCCACCCCCAGCCTCATTTCCTTGCCGACCTCTCATTCCAGTGGAAACCGTACAAGCCCGGCTTCATTCGACGAAACCGTAGTGGCACGCGGCGGTGCCCGCGAAATGTACCGGCAGCTCCGTTCCGAGGCCACGGCAGGCCATCCGGTCAATTGGAAGGAGACCAGCAGGAGATCGCGCAGCGTCATGCGAGATCTCGATGTCACGTTCAATGCCTATCAGGATGAAGCGGGACGTGAAAACATCCTCCCCTTTGATCCGTTCCCGCGAATCATTGACGCCGAAACTTGGGACCAATTATCCCGAGGACTAGTTCAACGTATCCGGCTGTGGAACGAGTTTCTTCGCGACATCCATGACTCCCAGGAGGTTCTCCGGTCGGATATCGTGCCGTTTGATTTGGTGTTTGATGATCCCCGCTACCAGCGGGGAGCCGTCGGAGTCAAAGTGCCGGAAGATACCTATATCCATTTTGCTGCCTTTGACCTGGCCCGGGACGCCGCCGGGAAATGGGTTGTTATTGATGATTTTCTTGGCCACACCACCGGTGTGACCTACGCCCTCCAGGCCCGCAACGTCCTGAGCCAGTCGGCACCCGAGATCATTGAAGCCGCCGGACTTCAGCCGGTGCGCCAATTTCCCACCGAGCTCCTCGAGCACCTGCGGGGCTTTGCCCACGGAACGGCCGAGCCCCGGGTCGTCCTCCTCGCCCCGGGACCCTTTAATTCCGCCTACTACGAACACAGCTCGCTCGCTCGCCAGATGGGAATTCCGCTGGTTCACGGAGGCGATCTGATTGTTCTCAATTCCCGATGTTTTCTAAAGACCATCGGGGGCTTGGAGCCGATTGACGTCATCTACCGCCGTGTGGATGACGCCTTTATCGATCCAGTTGCCTTCCGCGCCGATAGTTTCCTGGGAGTTCCGGGACTGATGACTTGTGTCCGAAAAGGAACGGTGACCATCGCCAATGCCATTGGCAGTGGACTGGGGGAGAATCGGGCCATCGCTTCCTACCTGTCCCGAATGGCCCGGTTCTATGCCAACGAAGCATTGATCCTTCCCACGGTGGAACGTCGTCTCTGCGGGGACCAGGACCAACTGGACGAAGTGGTCAGTCATCTGGACCACTACCTGTTGCGACGACTCCGGGAACGCAGCGTTGACGCCCATGCATCTGGACCGCTCACCCACCGGGAGGCAACAGTCTCTCGGGAACAATTGGAGAGGGAACCGGGCGAGTTTGTCGCCGAACCCAAACTGCCGTTGACTCTTTTGCCAACCGTCGGAGAAGCCGATTGGGAATCCCGTCATGCCGGACTCCGATGCTTCGTTTTCGGCGGACAGCGCCCGAGGGTTTTCCCATTGGCTCTAACCCGATTCGCCCTGCTCGCTGGCTCACGAATCATATCCAGCGGTCGGGGAGGGGGCATCAAGGACACATGGATTTTACGAGGTGCCGAGGCGAAAAACGCAACTCCCTCCACTGCCGGTCCAGTCCTAATCGGCCCCCCGCAGCGTCGCCTACGTTTGGGGAGCCGGATCGCGGACTCCCTCTTCTGGATGGGCAGGTATAAGGCCCGGGCGGAAACCACCACCCGGGTCCTGAAGGTCCTTCAGGAGGTGCAGCTCGAAAATCCCAGCTTTTTGCGAGCGGAAGCTTGGGCTCCCCTTTGGGAGGCTTTGGCCAGGGCGACCGGGCATGATTGCAACTTCTTCGAGCGCTCAGCCCTTCCGCGCCAGCAAAGCGTCTCCCAATACCTGCTGCTGGACCGCCAGAATCCCGGAAGTGTCCTCGGATGTGTCAGTCGACTGCGTGAAAATGCCCGCGCCACCCGGGAAGCCGTTCCGCCGGAAGTCTGGGCGGTCATCAATCAGCTCTGGCAAACCCTGGAAAAGTCCGCCCAGGGCCCCCCGTTGAATGACGAGACCGGATTGCCGGCAATCCAGGGTATTGAACAGACGGTCTTGGATTTAATTGACCAACTGTCCGGCACCGCTGCCAAGAACATGCTGCGCGGCGACGCCTGGGAATTCTGGACACTGGGCCGCCATGTGGAACGCGCACTCACGACCACTCTGGTGACCCGACAGGTCCTTCTCCGCCAGCCCTTGGAAATCCGCGATGAAATCGGCAGCCACGTGAGCCTTGACGCCCTGCTCCGCATGCTGGCGTGCCAGTATGCCTACCGTTCGCTTTATCAGACCAGACCTACTTCGCGGAACGTGGTCGCCCTCGTGTTGCAGGACCCGGCACTGCCCCGAAGTGTCCTGCACTGCCTGGACGCCATGCAGCTCAGCCTGGGACGAGTGACCGGGACCGGTTCGCGTCGCTCATCCGCTGCGGGTCCGCTCCGCACCTGTGCGCAATTGATCGGGGAGGTCGAGTTCGCCGACTTGGAAGCCCTCTTCCCGCAGACGGGAAGCCCGGTCTCCTCCCGGTCCTTGTTTCTTGACGCCTGGCTGGAAGATCTCGCATCGCGGCTGATGCGGCTCGCCACAGAAATCACCGATCAACATCTTCACCATCAGGCCTTCAACATCCTGCGTTAGGGTGATACACCCACCGATGCTCTTTCACATCGAACACATCACCGAATACCGCTACTCGGAAACGGTCACCGAGTCATTCTCGGAAATCCGGCTGCGCCCCCGGGACTCCCCACGACAGCGGGTGTCACGGCATTATTCTCGCGTGGAACCAGCGGCTGTTGTGGAAAGCTATACCGATTATTTTGGCAATTTCGTCGAGACGGTTTCCATTCCCTTTCGGCATCAAAGCCTCGCGGTTACCAGCATCTGCGACGTGGAAACCAAGCCACTGCTGGCGGAATTTCCCCTGTCGGAACTGACGGTCGCCGACGCGCAGCAGCTCTACTCGAGTCTCCGCCGGGAGTTGCACGACTTTCTTCGCCCTTCCCATTTCGTTCAGTTCGCTCCCGGTGTATCCGAACTTGCTGCCGAGTTTTTCCCCCCCTCCGCTCCGGTCACCGAGTCATTATCGAGCCTGAATGAGTATCTTTTTCAACACCTTCGGTACCGACCGGGAGTCACCGATTGTGCCACCACCGTCACCGAGTTCCTTTCCACCCGGGAAGGCGTCTGTCAGGATTTTGCCCATTTGATGATTTCCATCTGCCGAGCTGCCGGACTTCCAGCACGCTACGTCAGTGGTTACATCGAAACCGACCCCATCGTTGCTAAGGATGATGATCGAGACGCTCCGGAATTGATCGGTGCCACCGCCAGCCATGCCTGGGTGGAAGTATATTCGCCCGCCGGCGTTTGGATCGGCTATGATCCGACCAACAATATCCTCGAAGGCGAGCGGCATGTCCAAATCGGCATCGGTCGGGACTACGAAGATGTACCCCCGCTCAAAGGCGTCTACAAAGGAAGCCACAGCCAGGCCCTGAATGTTCAGGTCCGGGTCACACGCGGAGAATCCGCCGCGCCTCGAAATTGATCCGTCAAAGATTCCACTTTTGTTTCAAAGCCTCGGTCGACTCAATCAACCCCACGTGCAAAGCCTAAGCCATCCCAAACACTACTGCGGAGTTTTCGGCATATTCGGTCACCCGAATGCCGCAGAGTTGACCTATTACGGTCTCTATCAGCTGCAACACCGTGGGCAGGAAAGCGCCGGCATCGTGACAACCGATGGACGCAACTTCCATGCTCACAAGGGAATGGGCCTCGTTTCCTCGATTTTTGATGGAGGGGTTCTCCACAAGCTGGTTGGCCCCGCCGCCATTGGTCACACCCGCTATTCAACCACCGGCTCTTCCACGATCCAGAACGCGCAACCGCTTATCGTGGATTGCGCTCGAGGGCGGATAGCCATCGCCCACAATGGAAACCTCACCAATGCCGCCGAACTCCGGGAGGAACTCGAGGCCCAGGGCTCGATTTTTCAAACCACCGTCGATAGCGAAATCATTGTCCATTTGCTCGCCCAACCCGCCCGGACCGGAGGACACGAGAGCGCACTCATCGATGCCCTTCGCCGTGTTCAAGGTGCATTCTCCCTCGTCATTCTTACCGAGCATGAACTCATCGGTGTGCGCGATCCCCACGGTTTCCGCCCCTTGTCGCTTGGGCAACTGGCCAATGGGGCCTATGTCCTTGCCAGCGAAACCTGCGCTTTTGATTTGATTCACGCCCGATTCATCCGCGATGTCGAACCGGGGGAGGTGGTAATCATCGACAACGACGGTGTCCGGTCTATTCAAGCCTTTCCCGAGCACGATCGACGGGCCTTTTGTGTCTTCGAGTATGTTTATTTTGCGCGACCTGATTCAAATCTGGCCGGACGCAATGTTTATAAGGCCCGGGTGGAGATGGGACGGCAGCTTGCCCGGGAATTCAAGATTGAGGCGGACCTCGTTGTCCCCGTCCCGGATTCGGGGAATTGCGCGGCGCTGGGATACTCCCTCGAATCCGGGATCGATTTTGAGATGGCATTTGTCCGGAATCACTATATTGGTCGAAGTTTTCTCCAACCATCACAGTTCATTCGTGATTTTTCGGTGCGTGTTAAATTGAATCTGATTGCGGAACTGGTTCGGGGACGGCGCGTCATCATCGTCGATGATTCCATCGTTCGTGGAACAACCAGCAAGGCCCGGGTGACCAGTCTCAAGGAAGCGGGGGCTACGGAAGTCCACGTTCTCGTCAGTTGCCCTCCCCATATCCATCCTTGCGTCTACGGCATCGACTTTCCCGAGCGCAGTAAATTGATGGCCGCAAACCACTCGCAGGACGAAATTCGCAAATTCCTCAATGCGGACTCCCTCCACTACCTCTCTCTCGAGGGGATGGTCGCCGCCACATCGCAGCCGCGAAATTCATTTTGTCTTGCCTGCTATGATGGGCAATACCCGGTGCCGTTCAATCCCACCGCCGACAAGTTAATCATGGAACGGCGTCGGGCGCGTGGCGTCGGACTGGGAGCGGGCTTGGACGCTGAGGCGCGCCATCAGCGGTTGCTCTGAATCCGATAAACAAGATAAAGTTCTCCCTTGCGACGACTCTTTTGATGAAGTCGAAGACGTGTGGCTTGGCCCAATCGGGACCATCCCTTTCCTTCCGACAGGGTGGGTGCATTTTTTCCACCTGCCAGGTAGGGACAAATCGTCACGTGGAGTTCGTCGATTAAGTGCGATCGAAACAAAGTGTCATTCAACGTCGCCCCTCCTTCGGCAACGATTCGTCCCACCCCGTACGACGTCGCCAGCCATTTCAGCGCCTCGGGAAAATCGATTTCATCACCTGGCGAGACCCAGACCTCGGTCGCCAGCTTCCGGATGCGCTCCAGATTGGCTTTGGATGCCCGCCCGGAGGTAAAGACGATAATCGGTGACGAATGGGCATTCCAAAGCGGAATCGTGGACGAGATACTTCCCTCTCCACTCACCACCACGCGGACGGGATAGGCCTGCAACCGTTGTTTGAGTCGAATCTGGGTATATTCGTCACCGCCATTCCCTAGAGTTGCGCCGGTTTCTTCTACTGTCCGGGCACCACAAAAAATGGCATCCGCCGTGGCTCTGAGCTCATAAAGGTGCGCCAAATCCCGGGGGCTGCCGAAGCTCGTCACCTTCCGACTCTCCGTGGCAATCTTGCCATCAGCGGTCATGGCCATGTTCAATAAGATATACATAGGGACAGGTAGGTAATTGATTTTATCCGATTTTAAACTCGGAATGACCTGATCACGTCGGGGTATCTCATACCGGTCGCCCAATAGGTTCAACGGTCACAGGGCTTAATTTCAAATCCCGCATTCCAAACAGGCTCTGGTCGGCTAGGAATCGAAACTTCCGTGCCCCATCCTTGCGCTGAGCCCCAAACCGATGCCGATGCAGCTCGAACACTTCATTCACCCACGCCCGGCTTCCTATCACAGTCCCGTCGGTAAAGTACCGCACCCGACACCGCACATAGTCTCCCCAGTTGAGCTTCCCCTGCGCCGCCAACACCTCCCGGACCTTCTCCGGTGCGATCCCGGGACGTATCGCCGGTCCGTCCGGACTCGGTATCCCTTCCACCAATCCTTCGCCAAACACCCACATCCGGTACGTTGCCATCGCCTCGGTCAACGTCCCCTCAGCCCCGGCACTCAG
>CAITXU010000168.1 GCA_903896505.1 uncultured Verrucomicrobiota bacterium
CGTGGGCGTGCTGCTCCGCGGCACCACCAAGAACGATGTCGAACGTGGCATGGTTTTGGCCAAGCCGGCTTCCATCAAGCCGCACACCCACTTCAAGGCGGAAGTCTACGTCCTCACCAAGGACGAAGGTGGTCGCCATACCCCGTTCTTCACCAACTACCGTCCTCAATTCTATTTCCGCACGTCGGACATCACCGGTTCGGTGAGCCTGCCTGCCGGAGTCGAAATGGTGATGCCCGGTGACAACGTCTCCGTGGAAGTCAAACTCCAGGCGCCAGTGGCCATGGAGAAGGGCTTGCGCTTCGCCATCCGCGAAGGCGGTCGCACCATCGGTGCCGGTCGCGTTGCCGAAGTCCTTGGCTAAGCTATTGTTTTCACGGAGCGGGTTTTGGGCCCGCTCCGTTGAACTGATTTTGTTTGTGTTACGATTTGAAGGACAGGGCGTTAGCTCAATTGGTAGAGTAGCGGTCTCCAAAACCGTTGGTTGGGGGTTCGAGTCCCTCACGCCCTGCCAGTCTTCCCCCCGGAGGGGTGGCAGAGTGGTCTAATGCGGCGGTCTTGAAAACCGCTGTGGGCTAACGCTCACCGGGGGTTCGAATCCCTCTCCCTCCGCCATTTATTGTGAAACAGTTTTGGATACAGCTTGGAATTGGGACCTTCATTTTCGGAGGGTTGTTCGCTTTCCTGTGGCAACAGGGCTATCTGGCCCGCATTGCCACCTACGTCAAGGAGACTCGCGACGAACTCCGGAAGTGTGCCTGGCCCTCCCGTGAGGAACTATGGCAGACCACCGTGCTGGTCGCTCTTGTGTTTGCCGGGATAGGGGTGTTCACGGTCAGCATCGACCTTCTGGTCTCGACATTTGTGAAGTCACTCCTATAGGTGTCTCTGATCGGCACCGTCAAAAGCTCTATCCATGAAATTCCAGTGGTTTGTTCTCCATGTCCTGGCCGGCCAGGAACAGAAGGTTCGCGACTCCTTGTTGAAGCGGGTCAAGACCGATGAGATGGAGCCGTACGTCCGTGAAGTGCTTCTCCCGATGGAAAAAGTCGTGGAAGTGCGTGGCGGAAAAAAGATGGTGACCAACCGGAAACTGCATCCCGGGTACGTCTACATCGATATGGCCCTGCTGGATGAACACAACCGCCCCATGGAGCGGCCTTGGTACTTCATCAAGGATATCCAGGGGGTCATCGGGTTCATCGGTGGCGAACGTCCCACCGAGGTATCGCCCGAGGAAATCCAGGTCATCAAGGACCAGGTGATGGACAGCGAGGATGCCGAACGTCCGAAGGTCAGCTTCGATATCGGTGAGACCATCAAGATCAACGATGGTCCATTCCTCAACTTCAGCGGCATGATCGAGGAGATCGAACCCGACAAGGGCAAGCTGAAGGTCACTGTCGACATTTTTGGTCGGAAAACCCCCGTCGAATTGGAGTACTGGCAGGTCGAAAAGGCGTGACCTTGGCCCGGCACCATTTCCTTAATCCAATCCCCTTTTAGCCCAACTCGCTTCATTTACTCTCGTTATGGCAAAAAAAGTAACCGGCATGGTCAAGCTCCAGATTTCCGCTGGCCAAGCCAACCCGGCACCGCCGGTCGGTCCCGCCCTCGGTTCCCAGGGCATCAACATCATGGCGTTCTGCAAGGAATTCAACGCCGCCACCAAGGATAAGGCCGGACTGGTCATCCCGGTCGTGATCACGATTTATCAGGATAAATCGTTCACCTTCATCCTGAAGTCGCCACCGGCCTCGGTTCTTCTCAAGAAGGCCGCCGGCATCGCCTCCGGATCGAAGATTCCTCACAAGGAAAAGGTCGGCAAAGTGACCCGCAAGCAAGTGATGGAGATCGTCAAGATCAAGCTTCCCGACATGAATGCCTCCAACGAAGAGGCTGCCTTCCGCACCGTTTGCGGTACCGCCCGCAACATGGGCATCGACATCGTCGGTTAATCCGGTCGGTGTCCTCATTTCGGTTGCACTTATAGCAACCACATCCCTCACCTTCTTGGGGCGTCGCCGTCATGGCTGACGCCTCTTTTTGTTTTGGTGACGACCCGCTCTCCATGAGCCCCCTGTGGTTTGGCTCGGGCTCACCATCCTGAGGATCAACCACAGAGGACACAAAGAACTCAGAGGAGGAAGGATTGGGTGATGGGGCCGGCGCCCACCGCTCCGATCCACTTCCGGCACGCGATTCAGCTGCGGTTACTTCCGGTCTGATCCCGAGAGCCACCGGTGGGATGTTATCAGATACCTGGGTTCCTCCACCTTCGGGCGAGCGGGCGAGATAGTACGCAGGCGACGGTGGTTAAAATCGATATAGGGACTTGCAGGAGCGCGTTCCTCCGGACGCAAGCCCCCCCTCAGGAGAAACATACAAGGGACGCGCTCCTGCAAGTCCCAAATTATTGCTGGGTCCATCACCACTCCCGATCTAAAGGCACATTTGTAGCGCGACTCTCGCCCAGCCGTAGGCGGCCCAAATCACGCCCGACGTGCAATTCAGCTCCATTATTTCCAGTCGGCAGGGCCAGACCCCGTCCCAAGGCAGCGAGGCTTGTCGACGGCCCGGCAAGTTTGAAGGCACTCCCTACCCACATCAGCGGGCCCGGCGGGGTAATGGAAACTCCAGTTCCTCGTCCACCACCCGCCGCATGAGGTCAAACCACAGGGCGGCCCGTTCCCGCGAGCACGGGCGCACCACCCGTTTCCGCTTCGGCAACGCCAGATCAAAATCAAGTTGAGCCGTCCCCTGCCCCCTTTCCGCCCCCACAAGTGCCTGCCTGGAATCCATTGTTTTCATGGCGAAACAATGCCCTCTGCACCCGGACATCCGTTGTCCGTGCTGTTGGATAATCGCGGAAATTTTTCTCTAATCGCCCTACCTGGAGGTACGGAGAGAAGAACTGACACCCGGATTCCTCAGGGTTTCAAGAAGAGGGGCGCAAGTAGGGAATGGAGTCGAGCGGTTTGCGGGTCCAGGTGCATCCCACGCTGTTTCATCGCGGGTGAGCACCAGCACCGTGGAATCGCCGCTAATCACACGAAGGAAATCGTTGAGCCGTGTTCCGAGTTCCTCCGCCCCTTCCAGAACGATCAAGGCCTGCCGACGCGCCACGGCCCGGGTGGCCCGCTCGGATGCCGCCATGTCGGTGGGCAGGGTATCGTCGAAGGCGTTGGCCAGCGATTGCCAGGCATCGTCAAGACCTTGAGCTCGATAGAGATCGAGAACCACCACGCCATCCGGAATCGGGCTGGTGGCCAGCCGGTTTCCATCGTCACCAACAAGGCGGCGGATGGATGCAGCGGCGAGCGCTGTCTTGCCCATCCCGGCGCCGCCCCAGACTTCGACCCGCCGCCCCTTTTTCAAACGTTCGGTGAGCTCGGCGATGAGGGGTTCGCGACCAAAGTAACGGGAGGCAGCGTCGGGGAGTCGAAAAGGTGGAGAGGCCTTCGGAACCGTCCCAACCGAAGACTCCATGCGGGCCAGCCCCTGGTCCACTCGGACGATCACGTCCCGTAGCTGGACAGTCTGGCGCTTCAGAGAATCCAGGTTGAAGGAAAGCTTTTCGAAGACCGTTTTGATGGATTCGAGACGGTCCACCGCGACGTACTCATGCCCATGGGCCTCAATGGCGCTCCGATGGGTGGCTTGCAATTCGGCGTCGCCGGCAGGCTGCTCGGCAGCTTTTTGGATGACCGCCAGATCATTCACGAAGATCACGTAGACCGGGCGCTGGAGCTGGACGGCGAAG
>CAITXU010000169.1 GCA_903896505.1 uncultured Verrucomicrobiota bacterium
GGGTGCTGACTTACTGCATCATGTCCAATCACTTCCATATCCTGGTGGAGGTATCCCAGCGTCCGGAGGTTCTTCCCGGAGAAGCGGAGTTGTTACGACTCTATGCCCTGGTTCACGGAGAGGATGCTTCTGAGAGTCAGCGCAAGCTGATGATGAACTGGCCGGAGGAACAACGGCAGCAGTGGCGCAATGGATTGTACGCGCAGATGTGGGATGTGAGTGCCTATATCAAGCTGCTCAAGCAGCGGTTCACCCAGTGGTTTAACCGATGGCATCGGCGCTGTCAGCGGCGAAACGAAAGTGGTCTAAAACTGGTGGTTTGAAATTCCGTTTTCTTGGGTTGGATATTCTTCAAGCTCTTGGACAGAAAGCTCTTCTTCCTTCTTAAGATTCTATCTTCTTAGACGGGCTGTTTTTGATTTTCTTGGGAGGACGATTTTGGCGTTGTGGCGAGAGCCATGAGCCGCCCACCCAGTCGGCGTAAATGCCGTTGTTGCAGCAAGTTCTTTACCCCAGACAAGCGAACGGTTGACCGCCAGAAGTACTGTTCAGAAGCGGCGTGTCGGAAGGCGAGCAAAGCAGCTAGTCAGCAACGCTGGCTGAGCCAGGATGGCAACGGGGACTACTTTCGGGGGCCAGAGCAGGTCCAGCGGGTTCAGAGGTGGCGTCAGGCAAATCCGGGCTATTGGAGGCGGAATGCACCGGCATCTAAAACGATTCAACCTGTTGATAGCCAGCCCGTTAAGTCCATTCAGTCCTCTTGTAACGCACTGCCACCGCTACCGCCTGCGTTACAAGAGGACTGGTTTACGCAAACCCCTGCCTTTGTGGGACTTATCGCCATGGTCACGGGGATGACGTTACAAGAGGACATAGCCGTCACCACCCGCAAGTTGCTACTTCGAGGGAAAAACATACTTGGGCTGGCGATGACGGCAGCACCGGCATCCCGGCCCAGCCTCGAACATGAACCACAAACGTCTCTTGCGGCCCGAACGGCTGCGCCAAATACCACCGGGTTTCAGTTGGGTGGACCACCGATTAGTCCGCCATAGCCTACTTCGCCGCTGCGACCACCGAGGGTGGGCTCTGTACCTATTCTTGGTGACCGTCGGCGATGCTCAAGGCCTGAGCTTTTATTCGGACGCGGGCATCGGTCGCCATCTGGGGCTCAATGCCGACGAGTTGTCGTCGGCCCGCGAACAACTCGTCCGTGCCGATTTGGTGGCCTACCAAAAGCCCCTCTACCAGGTGCTGGCCCTGCCAGAGGGCTCTGGGGTGGCTTCTGAACCTCCTCCAAGGGTTGGCCAGACTCTGTCGGTCGGCGAGATACTCCGCCGAGCGATGGAGGGAGGTGGGCGATGATCGACTTCGATTCCTTTTGCCGTCTACGCCAACTTCATGATGAAAAAGGGCTCAAGACCTCCCAGATCGCCGAGGCCCTTCATCTGGATCCCAAGACGGTCGAGAAGTGGATCGACCGACGGACCTATCAGCGGCGCCAGGGCCAAAAACGCCCCAGCAAGTTGGATTCGTTCCGAGGCCTGATTGCCACCCAACTTGAACGTCATCCTTATAGCTCCCAGCAACTCTTTCAACAGCTTCGCCAGCAGGGGTACACCGGCGGTTACTCGATCCTGAAGGACTTTGTTCGCCAAATTCGACCGGTCTACAAGCCTGCCTTTCTCGCCTTGGCCTTTGCACCTGGGGACTGTGCTCAGGTGGATTGGGGCAGCTTTGGGTCGGTGAGCGTCGGCTCCACCCGACGTCGTCTCAGCTTCTTTGTCATGGTGCTATGCCACAGCCGCATGATGTATGTCGAGTTCACCTTATCCGAAGGTATGGAGCAGTTCCTGAGTTGCCATCGCCGTGCTTTCGAGTTCCTGGGTGGTGTCCCAAAGAGGGTGATGATCGATAACCTTAAAGTGGGTGTTTTGTCCCACCGCATGGGGGAGAAGGCGACGTTCCATCCCCGCTATGTCGACTTGGCCGCCCACTACAGCTTTGAGCCGGTGGCATGCACGGTGCGCAAGGCCAACGAAAAGGGGCGGGTGGAAAATGCCGTCGGCTATATCAAGAAGAACTTCCTGGTCGGTTTGGATATCCCCTCTTTCGCGTCCGTCAACCCAGCGGCCGTGGTGTGGCGGGATACCGTCGCCAATGTCCGCTTGCACGGTGAGACCCATCGTAAACCGCTGGACCTCTTCGCCGAGGAAAAGCTCCGCCTACGGGCTTTGCCACCACGTGCCTACGATTGCGCGGTCATCCGCCCGACCACCGCTAACGGGTGGTGCCAGGTCAACTTTGAAACCAACCGCTACTCGGTGCCCCATCTCTACGCCTCGCAGAAGCTCACCCTTAAACTCTACCCCGAGGAACTGCTGCTCTATCACCACGAAAGGCTCATCGCCACCCATCTTCGCAGCTACGACCGCCACCAACGGATCAGCAACCCGGAGCATCAACGGGAACTGATCCATCAACGGCGGAAGGCCCGTGCCCAAACCATCCTGCTGAGCTTCCTGGCTATGAGTCCCCACGCCGAGGACTATGCCCGCAGGCTCGAAGAAAAGCGACTCAATGCCCCCCATCATATCCAACGGATCGTCGCCCTCAGCGAAATCTACGGACCTCAGAAAGTCGACCAGGCCTTGGGCCATGCGCTGAGCTTTGAAGCCATCGGCTGTGAGTACGTCGCCAACCTGCTGGAACAGCAGGAACGCATGGGCGTTCCCGCTTCCGCCCTGCACCTGACCCACCGTCAAGACCTGTTGGACTTGGAACTGCCTCCAGCGGACCTCACCCCTTACGAACTCAAGACATGAAAGCCAACCCCTCCCTCCTCTCCCAGCATCTCGAATATCTGAAGCTATCCTTCATCCAGACCCACCATGTCCAGATGGCCCGACAATCGTCCGAGCACCAGTGGGACCATATCGAATATTTGCGTCGCTTGACCGAGGGCGAATACAACCAGCGCCATCAGCGCCTGGTTGAGCGGCGGGTCTTAGCCGCCCGCTTTCCAGTCGTCAAAACCCTCGACCAGTTCCAGTTCGACTGGCCCAAGAAAATCAATCGCCTCCAGGTTCAGAATCTCTTCCGCCTAGAGTTCCTGGAGCGCAATGCCAACGTGGTCCTCTTGGGCACCGTCGGTCTGGGTAAAACCCATCTGGCCACCGCCCTGGGCTATGCTGCCGCGCAAGCCGGCCATTCCGTTCTCTTTGCCAACGCCATCAACGTCATCAATGAACTCTCCGCCGCCAGCAGGCGGGGCGTGCTGGACCGGCAGCTCAAAAAATACCTCTCCCCCCAACTGCTCCTTCTCGACGAAATTGGTTACCTCCCCATCGACCAGCACGGGGCAGACCTTCTCTTCCAAGTCATCAGCCAACGCTACGAACGCGGTTCCATCGTCCTCACCACCAACAAGCCCTTTAAACAGTGGGCTTCCATCTTCAACAACGACAGCACCATCGCCTCCGCCGTTCTCGACAGACTCCTTCATCACGCCGAGACCGTTGTCATCGAAGGCTCCAGCTTCCGGATGAAAGACCAAATCAACACCATTCCAGCCTAACTTATGCGACGATTTTACCGGATTTTCATCCCGCCATCACCGGATTTTCAAATCGCCACTTTTCTACCACTTTCGCGCCGCCGCCCACA
>CAITXU010000170.1 GCA_903896505.1 uncultured Verrucomicrobiota bacterium
GGCCATAGTTGTTCGTCATGTAGACGTTGACCGACTTGTAACCAGGGCTTCCGGATACATCGAGCAGAGTGCTCGGCCAGAATGTTAAAGCACTGCCAGAAAGCGCCAACTTCGCCCCGGCTACCGACGTCAAACTTTTGGCGGTTGGCGTAGTTGAGAAGTCGAAGGCTGAGGTAACGGCAATCTTGAAAGGCGTAGACTCTGCGGGCTGATCCATCGATGTCACGTGGCGAATCGACGCCCCCGAGAAAGGGGTCCGCCCCGCGAAAAGTACGCGAAGGTGGAAGATTGGTCAGCACCCCGATGACAACATTTCCCGACTGCCGGATGACCTTGGCCAGGACGTTGTCCGAGTTCACCAGGTTGGTGCCGTCGTCGTCCACCCATGGGACCTTCCCGTGATCCGGACGCTCGTCCGCCAGAATAATGTCCAGGCCAATCTCTTGCGCCCCCTGTCGATTGAGTTCCCGAATGACCCGGCCAAATAGATGCCTGGGCAACGGCGGACCGTACGCGGTGCCTAACGGATATCCATGGCCCAACCTGCGAATCGTGGTGTCGTCGATAGTGACCATCCCGAGGTTGGTGGTCAGTGGTGGTGCAACTCGTGCGGCCTGACCCACCCGCAAATCGTACAGGATAAGCTCCAACCGATGGAAAAGATCGTACTTCCGACCTGCCTCCATCCATTGAGATGTGGTCCAATCCCTGGCTGGCAATTCTTTGGGGACCGGAACCACCGGTTTGCGGTCCAGCCATCCGGTAACTGACGTCAGCAGGCAGCCGATAGTGAGGATGCAGAATGCCACCCAAAACGGTGCCGCCCGATGAATCCAGGTGGGAATGAGGCGCATTTAACAAAAAACCCAGAACAACAACGTTGTTCTGGGTAAATTGTGTTCGAAATCGGGGGGCTAACCGCTACTTCTTCGACCCGACGACCGGAGAAATAAAGGTAATGGGACCAATGGGAACTGGGAGGTCGTTGTCAAAGACCGTCTCCGAACCGAACGGAGCCTTCGTGCCAGGCGGGATTTCAACAACTCCCGGGATGGAAGGGTCAAACATCTGACCGGCAGAGACATTGAAATTTGCCGGGCGCCCGGTGGAAGGGTCCGTCCAAATCACATCGACCGATCCTTCAAAGACATAGACGACTCCAGCCTTTGTAGCCGTATAGACGGTTCCACGGATGGCGGCTGTTGTCGTGGGAGTGGAGACGGTGTAGGTCGATTGGGCCGATATCCGGTTGACGCGACCGCTGAAACTTCCCTCCTTCGCCCCAAGCTTGGTCGAAATCACCGTCTCCGAACCTGAATCGTCGTACGTCAGGTCGTCGATGGATACCTTGGAGTTTTCGTCGATGAGAAGGTCCGGGCCGTTTTTCCCGATATCCAACCGGGCGAGCGACTTCTCAGCCGTTGCCACGATGGAACCGGGCTTGGCAAACTCGCCGGCCTTGGCGGGATTGCTGTCAACCGTCACCGTTCCTTGCACCTTCACAAACTTGGCTGCGCCAGTTTGCGGAGTGGCGACCGCCGCGACCGACGCGGTGATTGCCGCTGCGATAAGCCCCAGCAGCGGATTGATTTTCGAAAATCTGTTCATGGCAAAGCCTTTCAAGTGCGATATCTAACTGTCTTGTAGACTACTGGGAGGTTCTCCAAAGTCAATGCCTTTTGGCCCGGCGGTTGACTTCATTTTTTCCCGCCCCTTCCGTCCACTCGTTGGACTGAGACTCTTTCTGGTCATTCCGCCCGACGTTGGGTAGGTTTGGCTCATGTTTCACCGATTCCGCTTCCTCTGGCTACCCTTTCTGTGCATCGGGGTGGCTCTCGGCGGGCCGGACGACGATTATATCGCGGTTTATCGCATCCTTTCCAATGCCGATGCGGAACAAATCCAAGGCCATAATCTCGATGCCCGCCGGAATTTTCAGGAGGCCCGGGAGCGACTTCTGGCTCTTCATCGCGCCTATCCCAGTTGGAACGAAAAGGTGGTTGGATTTCGACTGCGTTACATTGAGGAGAAACTGACCCAGCTGGGCCCCGAAGTCCCGGGTACCCCGAGTTCCCCGACGCAGCCTTCTCCGCCGGCCTCGACCACTCCACCGATGGCACCCGAAGGCGAAGTGCTGGACCAGTTTAACCGCCTTAACCAGCAAATCGGCGAATTAACCCGGGACCGACAGGTTCTTGAAGCCAAGCTTCGCGAAGCCCTTTCCGCCCAACCCGCTCCCATCGACCCTCGAGAACTCCAACAGGCAGTCGAAAAAATTTCCGCTCTTCAAGCCACCAATCACGCTCTCTCCCTTCAACTGGAGCGACAGGTGGCGGAACGCAAGAATCTCGTGGAAAAAGTCGTCGCCGATGAAGCTCGGGAAGCCCTCAACGAAGCCAATCGTCAGCTGATGTCTCAACGGACGGTCCTGGCCAGTCTCACAAAAGAGCGATCCGAGCTGGACTTGGAACTCAAGCGACTCCGGGAAGGGGAATTGAAGGGACTCAAGTCGGAAAACTCAGTACTCAAGTCCCAGGTTTCGGAGTTAAAATCCGATACCGAGCGAGGACGTCAAATCGCCGATTTGTCCGGAAAATTGAGTGCCCTTCAGGACCGTTTCGACGCCGCCGAAAAGGAAAATGCGGGTCTCCTGTCCGACAAGGCGCGTCTCGAGAAGCAGATTGAGGACTTCCGCTCCCACCAAACAGAGGAAACATCCGTCCGCATTCGAAAACTGGAGACGGACCTGACTTTGGCTCGGGCCGACCAGGGGCGCCAAGCCGCCCGGGTCCAGCAATTGACGCTCGATTTGGAAAAAGAAACGGGCAAGGCCGGTTTCTTACAAAATGAGAATCAGGCCCTTTCGAACCGTGTGGTGGCCCTCGCCGGTCAATTGGCCAACTCGCAGAAGGCGGAAGCGGCACTGGTGGCAGAACGGTTGCATCGGCAGGAATTGGAAGTTCAATTAAAGGCTGCAGAGCAGCGACTCTCGGTGGCCTCCGTTCCGGATGGGAGAGGCCCGACCGACGATGGAGCCCCCTCCGATGCCGCTGCTGCGGCTGCCGTCAGGGCGTCACAGGTCGAAATACTCGATGCCGAGGTCAAGCGACTCCGGGAATCCCTCCAAAGTGGGCGCGAACGGGAATCGCGGTTGCAGGCGCTTCTGACGGAAGCGGACCGTCAGCGCCAGGTTTGGGCGACCGAAAAAGCGGATCTGCTGGCCCGCCTGCAACAAATGGAACGGTCAACGGGGCGCGACTCCAGTGCCTCCAATGCGCAACCTTACCCAAAGTTGGTCGCCCGTGTACGCGAATTGGAAAATCAACGCGACGAATTGACCCGGAAACTGGCTGAAGCCTCGTTGCGGGTCGACACGGAAGGCAACGTCATTCGAGAAATCCCGCCGGTCACCCCTCGTGAACATGCTGTTGAGTTCCGGCTGAAACGCGCACTATGACCGCCTTGCTACTTGGAGGAGGAAATACCCTCCAGAAACTCTCGGGCGGCTCGGCGCAAGTCCCGTTGCTTCAGCCAGACGGCCAGGATTTTTCGGCGTGGTTTGATTCCCTGAAGTGAACGATAGGCCGGGCTGTTCTTCCCGAGTCGCTGAACAGCCATTTCCGGGATTAGTGAAAGGCCCAGCCCGGCCCTGACCAGGGCCTGAAGTGTTTCCAGTTGGGCACTGCGAAAACTAATTTGGGGACGGAGTTCACGCCGATGACAAAAGCTGAGGACTTGATCGCCGAGGCAATGGCCTTCTTTCATTAGAATGAACCGCTCGTTTTCCAGATCAACGGCCGAGATTTCAGCTCGATCGGCCAATGCATGGTGGGGAGGGAGCGCCAACAGCAGTTCTTCTTCCAACAATTCCAGTGTCTGAAGTCCCCGCTCTTCGAACGGGTTGCTCACCAACGCGAAATCCAGATCGCAGGCAAGCACCTGACGCGTGAGCTGCGAAGTGGTGTCCTCCTGGACGATGACTTCCAGACCCGGATATTTCGGAGTAAACCGTGCCATCATCCCGGGCAAAAGGTAAGGGGCGATCGTGGGCAGCACACCCAGCCGGAGGGTTCCGGTTTTGAGGTCTTGTGCCTCGGACACTTCCCGACGTGCGGCCTCGACCTCCTCCAGGATGGTGGCGGCCCGCCGAAGAAAGGCATCGCCAGCACTGGTCAATCGGGCTTCCCGGCGGGTGCGTTCAAATAATCGTTCCCCCAACTCGGCTTCAAGTTTTTGAATTTGCTGACTCAAGGAAGGCTGCGAAACGTGACATAGCTCCGCCGCCCGAGAAAAATTGCGTGTACGGGCCAGGGCGACGACGTAGCGCAATTGGTGCATTTCCATAGGCTATGCCTATAGTAATCGACGATTCTGGACCGTCCAATCAGGAAGGGGTTGGTGGTGCGAATCGAGATGGGTTCTTAGGAATCATAAGAAAGCGGTGGCGGTATTCGTACCGGTCCTAAATCGGCTTGACGGGAAAATTTGTTCAGGTCATCCACAATAAGTAAGTATCAAGCCGTCCACCTGGGTCCTGGCGGGAGTCGGCTTGGCAGCGTTGACGACGATGGGGCGGGTGCGGTCGAAGGGCAATTGACCCGTTAGGTGTTGCCTTTTAAGGCAGGTCGGAGGCGCAACACAGTTGGTGCAATACCATAGGTAGTACCTATGGTATTGAAGAACGCGGGTCGGCCCATCAGGGGGCTGTTTGTCGCACCGATTGATTTCGATTCTTAGGAATGATAAGAGGTGGAGGGCCGAATGAATTCCGGTCTGAAATCAACTTGACCGTATAACCGCTTAAAGGCAGTGATGTACCGTACTCATCAAACCTTTCACAACCTCAAGATAACATGAGAGCCACTGCGTCTCCGACCTGGATTGCCGTCACCGCCGTCATTTACAGTCTGGGAAGCCTCAGGGCATCGGCCGATGATATAACGGTTGAAAATCCCGGTTTTGAAGCCTTGGCAGGCCCTTCGTATGTCGCCAGCCAACCAGCCCACTTCAGCAATAGCGGACTTCTGTTGCCCGGACACTATTCCATTCTCGCTGGACTCGGATCGACAGCAGACGGCTTTGGGGCCAACGACCCCATTCCCGGTTGGACGGTCATTTCCGGCGCCGGAACCATCAACTACAACACGACGCCATACTTCCAAAATGGAGTTGGCTCGACTGATGGACAGAATGTGGCCTGGGTAAACCGTATCGGTTCAATCAATCAAACCCTTGGGGCCACCTATCAGGTGGGTTTGAACTATGAATTGAAGGTGGATGTGAGTTCGCTGATCGGAATTGCTTCGCCAGGCTTCAAGGTCGGCTTTTTTGCAAATGGGGTCGAAGTGGCCACAGCGGTGAATTCTGTGACCATAACGCCCGGCGTCTATTCGACGGTCACGGTTGATACCTCCGTTGCAGCAGATTCATTCTATGCTGGACAACCGATCACCCTTCAATTGGGCATTCCGGCGGAGGGGGCCGCGAATTCTCAAGTGGTGTTCGACAATGTCCGCGTGACGACTTCTGGGACCGCGGTGCCGGAGCCGTCCACCTGGGTCCTGACAGGAATCGGGTTTGTAGCATTGGCGACGATGAGCCGGGTACGGCACTGCTCGATTACGCGACGTGACAGTTGAGGCCGGGCGAACTGGCCTCGGGCAGGTCACGGCTTGTTCCCGGTGGAACAGGTGCGATGGTTGAAGCGCATGTTTCTACGTCGATCGCAAGTGAGGAGAATTGCTTCAGCGTTCTTCCTTCTTGGTTGCCTGGCTGCAGTGGCACTCACGGGTTGCACCGCCCTGATGCCGCATGAGATTCGGGTCGTGGAACGCAGAGCAAGGGCCGAAGCCGACAAACTCCGGGAGGAACGCCCCGCCGCTTTTCAAACGGTCGTGGTTGGAAATCGACCTCTGCATTATGTGGAGGTCACGGATAATGAAGTGAAACCACTCGTTCTTTTCGTCCATGGCTCCCCTGGCGATTGGAGCGCCTGGGTTCAGTATCTAAACGACCCGGATTTGCGACAACGGGCACACCTTGTTTCCGTGGATCGACCGGGTTTTGGTGGATCGGGTGAAGGGAGGGTTGAACGGTCGCTCCAACGACAATGTGAAGATATTTCAGTGCTTTTAAAGAAAGCCATTCCCGGACAGCGGGTTGTCGTGGTCGGACATTCCTATGGTGGTCCGGTGGCTGCGCGGTTGATGATGAATGGCGACAACCGAATATCCGATGGTATCATTTTGGCGGGCGCTATTGATCCGGACCAGGAAAAGACCAAATGGTATCAATATCCAGCCGACTGGGCTCCCTTGACTTGGCTGCTTCCGAACAGCCTGGTGGTTGCCAACCGGGAAATTCGCGCGCTGAAATCAGAATTAACCTCCATGCTTCCTTATTGGAAAGAGGTGACCCAACGCGTCTCTGTGATTCAGGGAGGAAAAGACGATCTGGTCTCACCAGAAAATGCGGATTTCGCCGCACGAATGCTGACTCATGCCGCCTCTGTCAACATTATCCGAATCCCCGAAATGAACCACTTCATTCCATGGTCCCAATACGCCGTGGTCAAAGCCGAGATATTAAAGCATCTCGAATAATGGCACGATCTCCATTCCTGGAACTGTGACCAGCCCCCGGTCGGTCAGTCGAATTTCAGGGATGACCGACAGGGGCAACAGGTTGAATCCCATATAAGGCAGCAGGCAACCGGCTTCGGTCCAAACTTGCTTGAGTTGCCGGGTCTCTGCGGCGACGACCGAGGCTCGTTGGTCGGACAGAAGTCCTGCGATGGGTAGGGCGACACCGGCGAGCACGTGCCCATTGAGGACGACGCAGACTCCGCCCTGGTTCCGACGGAGATACTCAACGGCCACCCGCATGTCCTGTTTATCGGTGCCGGCTACGACGAGATTGTGGGCGTCATGCCCGACACTGCTGGCCACCGCACCGTGTTTCAGGCCGAAATCCTGTAGAAGGCCAAATCCAACCCCACCGGTTTTTCCGTGGCGCTCAATCACCGTCAAAAAGCACAGGTCGCGATTCTGCTGAAAGGTATCCGCCCAGGTCGGTCCAGGGTTCAGGGGGCGACGTTCGTGAAAGGTCAAAATCCCGGGTAGGGCCACGCGCAGGATGTTGGCGGTCACCGGTCCTGAAGGGAGCTCCGGAATGAGTTGAACATCGGACGTGACGTGGACTGTTTGATAGGCGGCTGCGGGGTATCGGTATGGCCGGTTGAGGGCGGCCTCAAGCAACGGGGTGATTCGGCGGTCTTCCACAACCAATTCCCCGCCGTACCAGGTGGACTGCGGTTCCATCGAATCGTTGAGCAGAACGATGTCGGCCCGGCGGCCTGGTCCCAAGGCTCCCAGTTCTGCATCCAGGTGGAAGCGCGTGGCCGGATGCAGTGACCCAAGGCTCCAGGCGGTCGCTGGCGCAAGACCCGCCGCCTGAGCCTGGCGCACCACCCAGTCGAGCCCAAAGGCAAAGAGATCATCGGCATCCCGGTCATCGGTGCAAACGCAGACCCGTTTGGGGTTGGCTCCGAGCCGGGTCACGGCTTGGATTGCCAACGGCAGGGAATGCCACGGGGTGGTCGGATTGCCGCCCCTGAGAAAAATCCAGAGGCCCGCTTCCAGGAAATCCTCGGCAATTTGGGCATCAATAGCCTCGTGGGTATCGGTGATGCCACTGGCGGCACCCGCGGCAACAAATTCACGACCATAGATGTGGCCACACACCGGTCGACCTCGCCGCAGGGCAGCCGCCAGAATGGCATGACTGCGTTCGTCTCCAAGGGCCACTGGGACGAAGTCCATCTTTTCCCCCAAGGCCACCGCCTCCGGCCAACGGTCAAAAATCCCGGCGATCTTGTCCGGGGTCAAATCCCCGCCTGCCGTTTCTAAATGGGCCGAAGTGGCTGGGACCGTGCTAGGAACGGTGAGAAAGATGTTGAGCGGCGCCTGACGGGCATCTTCCAGCATCCACTCGATTCCAGCCACGTCGCAAACGTTGCCGATTTCATGGCTGTCACAGAAGAGCGTTGTGGTTCCGTTGAGCAACGCGGCCTCGGCATAGGCGCAGGCGGTGATCATGGAGGATTCGATGTGCACATGAGGATCGACCAGTCCCGGGGCTAGAATTCCGCCTTGAACGTCATAGACCTGGGTGTCGGCACCCCGGATTGCCGAGCCCGAAGGTTGAATGGCAGCGATGCGCCCTTGGTGCACCCAGATTTCCCGGTCCAGTAGTAATCGCTCCGTATAGGCGGACAAAACGCGTGCCCCGCGAAGAACCAAATCGGGCGGGGTTCGACCGTGCGCCACCGACGCCAGGCTCCGGGTGATTTCGTGGTGCGGAGGAACCGAAAAGCGGCTGAGGGTCTTCATGGCATCGGAGGGTTTGGGCCTGCGGCGGAGATGCTGCTTCGTCCCCGCGAAGGATGCAATGTCGGGCACGACCGCACGCCACGTTTGACGGACGTTCCGAGTCCGCGCACGTTGGTCGGGTGAACTACCTCCTGCGTGTGTGGTTGATCGCTGGCGTGACTGCGGTTTCGGTTTCGGCTCAGAAGATTCCGGTGGTCGAAAAGCATCTGCCCAACGGGTTCAAGCTGTTGCTTGTGGAGCGGCATGAGGAGCCGCGCATCGCCGGCGGTTGGGTCGCCCATGTCGGCTCAGCCAATGAACGTCCCGGCATCACCGGGATCGCTCATCTCTTCGAACACATGATGTTCAAAGGGACTCCGACCATCGGAACGACCGATGCTGCCCGCGACCTCGATATTCTGGTGCAGCAGGAACAGGTCCGCGACGAGATGCGTGCCGAAGAGGCCCGGATGCGTCATGCACTCCGAAAGGGGGAGGTCGACGACATCACGAGTCCCGAGAGCAAGTCCGATCACTACAAGGAGTTGGAAGCCCGGTTCCAAAAGCTGATCGACGCGGAACGCCAGGTGCTCGTGAAAAACGAATTCGACCGGGTCTACACCACCGCCGGGGCTTCCGGGATGAACGCCTTCACCACGGAGGACATGACCGGCTACTTCATCACCGTTCCGGCCAACAAGTTGGAGCTTTGGTGCTGGATGGAGAGCGAACGACTTCTACACCCGGTTTTCCGTGAATTCTATGCCGAGCGGGATGTGGTCTTCGAGGAGCGTCGGATGCGGACAGAATCGACTCCCACCGGGAAATTCGCCGAGCAATTTAATGCGATGTTCTGGGATGCCCATCCCTATCATTGGCCGGTCATCGGATGGCCCAGCGATATCCCCGCCATTTCCAAGAGGCAGGCGGATGACTTTTATCAACAATTCTATCAGCCCGACAATATCACCCTGATCCTGGTGGGCGATTTCGACCCCGCCGCCGCCGAAGCGATGGTGATCAAATACTTCAGCCGGATTCCCAAAGGATCGAGCCCTCCTTCTGAAGTGACGACCTTGGAAATACCGTCGGTGGGTGAAAAGCGCTATTACGCAGAGGCGGAGACCAATCCGCAGTTGGACATCCTCTGGCGAACGGTCGGTTTCGGTCACAAAGACAGTTATCCTCTCGATGTGTTGCAGCTGCTCTTGTCGGGCCGGACCGGGCGGCTGTACAAGGGCTTGGTGCTGGGGCGGCAATCGGCGACCGAAGCGGTTGCCCAGCAAGATTCGCGCAAGTGGGCGGGTGCCTTCGAGATCGAAGCCGAGGTCCGCGAGGGCAAGACCACCGAGGAGCTCGAAGCCGCCATCTATGAGGAGCTCGAACGTATCAAGAACGAACCGGTCCCGCCGGAGGAGCTTCAGAAGGTCAAGAACCAGTTCGCAGCCGCCGAATATCGGAAGCTGTCCGCCAATTTCCCCATCTTCCGTCAGGTCCTCCAAAGCGAGGGGTTGGGCGACTGGCATGAAGTCAATGAAGCCGGGCCGCGGCTTCAAGCGGTGACCGCCGAGGATGTCCAGCGGGTGGCAAAGAAATATCTGGTCAAGGAGAACCGCGCGGTGGCGGTTTACACCCGCAAGCCAGGTACCGGTGGTACTGCCGAGGACCCCGACCTTGCGGGATTGTCAGCCGAACAAAAGCCGATCATCCGACGGGTGGTTCAGGCGCTCGGACAGGAAACGGACGCCGACAAATTACAGCAACAGGCGGATGCCATTGAATCGCGTCTCAGCTCGACGGACCCCAAGAAACTGCCGTTACAAAAGCTCATCCTGAAAAAACTGCGCGCCCGCGTGACGGAGCTCAAAGCGGTACCCGCTGATAAGAAGCCGTAAACCACGCCTGCCCCGGGAACGCGGACGTATCGGCCGCAGGCGGTCCGAACCGCGACCACGTCGCAGTGACACCTCGGCTGTCCTCGGGTCCCACGGGCGGCAGGCTGCCGCCTCAAGCCAGGCCCAACTTGACCAAGACTTCTTTGGGGGGGCCGTCCCAACGGGTCATCGGCTTGTTGCCGATGTAACCCACATCTGCCATGCCTTGGGGCGTGCTGTAGAAACCGCCCAGCACCAGGTTTCGAAAGGCACTGAAGTTTGCCGCAGTTGCCTTCAGGCGCTCGGCGGCTCGCGGCGCATAGGCAATCTCATCCACGATCGCAATCTGTTGGTCCGCCGACGCACCAGCGAAGGATTTTCCGAAACGGTTCACGGCCTCCTTTTCCACATAGGCCAACAAGGCCAGGACCTTGGTTCGGTCGGCCTGTTGATCGGGGTAGGGGGCACTGACCCATTCGTCGATGAACTCGGGCACTCCCACGGCACTGGCCGCCGGGGATTTTTCATCAGCCGGTATGACCACATCCGCCAGCGCTGCTGCCACGGTTCGTTGTTCACCGCTCAAGGTCAGGGGCCACAGGTCGCCCGGCTTGTAGCTCTTGTTGAGCACGGCATCCATGCCGTAGGGCTTTCCTGTCACGGGAGCGGCGGATGCCAGGGTTGGCTCTCCCAAGGCTGGAGTCGGTAGTGCGACCGCCAGACCGGCGACCAGCATCCATTGCAGTGCGTCGCGTCGCGAAAGGCTGCGTTCGTCGCCCGAATCGAGTGGAGCATTCATGAGAAGTTCGTAAAACCGAGACGTTTAAATGTCACCCTTGCGCATTTGCTCCAACAGGTATTCGGAGGCGCGCCAGGCGACCGCCATGATCGAAAGGGTGGGGTTCTTGTCGGCGTTGCTCACGAAGGGGCCGCCGTCGGTCACGAACAGGTTGGGCACATCCCACGATTGACAATACCCGTTCAAGACCGACTGGCGGGGATCGGCCCCCATGCAGGTGGTGCCCACTTCATGAATGATGGCCCCACCGGGATAAATGGCCTCGCGTCCATCCTGGCGGGGTGTCCCGGTCACCTTGCCACCCATGGCTTCGATGATGCCCTTGAAGGTTGCGTGCATGTGGGCGGCCTGTTTGATCTCGTGCTCGCTCCATTTGAAGCGGAACCGGAGGACGGGAATGCCGTAGTCGTCCTTGACGTCAGGGTCGATTTCGCAGCGGCTGTCGTCATTCGGAATCATCTCGCCGCGTCCGGCCAGGTGGATGAATGAACCATAATAGCGCCGGGCCTCCTGTTTGAGCTTCTTGCCGTAGGCCCCTTCCGTCAATTTCTCCAATCCCCCAAAGGTCCCCATGCCGGGCATGGGCCGACCGCCGCCGATTTCGATGTGGTAGCCACGGGCGAATCCGAGCTTGCCTGCCATCTGCTGCTGGTACAGCCACCATGGAGTATAGACCTGCATGCTGTTGCCAGCGCCTTCATCATTCCAGGACGGAAGACCTTCCAGAGCGGGAATCTGCCCACCCAGATCGGCGCCCACCGTGTCCATGAGGTAACGCCCGATCTTCCCGGAGGAATTACCAACACCATTGGTGAAACGGACGGATTTGGAATTCAGCAGGATGCGCGCGGATTCGCAGCCGCTGGCGGCCAGCACGACCACCCGGGCCTTCACGTGCATGTCCTTGCGTGTGACCTTGTCGACGTAGTAAACGCCGGTCGCCTTGCCATTCTCGTCGACCGACACCTCCCGCACCATGGCGTCGGTGATGATATCCAGATTGCCGGTGGCCAGGGCCGGAGGGATATGGACCGTGGTGGATTGATAATTGGCCCGAATGGAGCAGCCGCGTCCGCACGGCGTCGCCCAAAAACACGGCTGTCGGCGCCGGGCATCCTCCTGCAAAATCTTCCGGGCCTTTTCGTCATTGGGATGACAGATTTGACCGACCTTTTCGTAATTCGCATGGCGTGACTTGATCGCCATGTGGGCGGGGATCACCGGGATGCCGAGGTTCTTGCAGGTCTTCTGGATCAGAAGTTCATAGGCTCGTGGCTTTGGGGGGGGCAGCAGGATGCCGGGGGAGGAATTGGGGGTGTTTTCCCGCTCGGTCGCTTCGTTCTCGCCGTAGACCCCGACAAGGGCTTCCACCTTATCATAATACGGGGCCAGGTCCTTGTAATCGAATGGCCAGTCGAGCCCGAGGCCGTCCCTACTGCGTGGCTTGAAATCATACTGGCCCATGCGCAGGGAAATGCGCCCCCAGTGATTGGTTCGGCCCCCCAACATCCGGGGACGCCACCAAATCCATTCCTGTTTGGAACCGAACGCCTTGTAATCCGAGGCGGCATGAAATTTGTCGGGCGAGTCTCCTTTATGCCGGGTCGTGTATGGTTCGCCGGGGACAAACCAGCCGCCATTGACGGTGGCGTCGTGGAAGCCGAAGTGCTTGTCGGGCGTGCTGGCGCCCCGAAGCGGCGCTTCGGCCGTGGTCTGGAACATCGGAGTTTCCTTGACCGGCTCGTAGTTGCGTCCGGCCTCAAGCATGAGGACCTTGACGCCCGCCTGGGCGAGCACGTAGGCGGTCTGGCCGCCGGCGGCACCCGACCCGACCACGATCACATCGTATTTCGACGCCGTCTTGCGATCCAACAACAGGGGCATGTGTCAACGAAACCGTCATCGATGCCCATCGTCAAGGCTGCGAAAAGGCACCGACGGGGAAAATCGGTTCCTCAGATTTTGACGGCAAAGCTCCCGACGTGTCTTCAACCGTTAGACACTTGCCATTTTTCGCTCTGGAAAGAGGAGTTGTTCCACGTTATCCACGTATTGATGTCGACCCTATCTCCCACGACCATCCTGGATGCCATCCGCAGGTTGATGCCCGCCGGAACCAATCCGAGGCGTGGGGGAAAGCCATCATGCATTAGCGCTCCAGTTGCTGCCAACCGCCATCGAACAGGCAACCATGGACCGGCGAAAAGACGAGAGCTCTGCCACCTTTCTCAAACTCTCCCCACGGTCCGTCTGGCAGGTTCAGTTGGCGAATCCCCCGGCTTGGATATCTCGATCTCTGTGAGCCCAGTAGGACTCACTTTCAGCTTGTGATCTCTTGGGCTCAAATTACATTGGCAGGACCTAAAAGAATCAAGAGTGGAATTTTTATGGGTGCCCTAGATCCCTTCGTTGATCCCAAATTCGCCAAAAAAAGTCTGGCGGATTTCGAAAAAATGTACCCGGGGATTGCAAAGCGTTCGAGCGAAACCAAAAAGGTTCGACGTAATGGTGCTTCTGTACAATCGGAACGGAGGCTCACTGTGTTCGGTAACGGACTCTCTTTCGGGGCACGCAGTTGAGGTTGGCCACGCTTCGATGCTCGTTGATCAGGGTCGTTTGGCAGGGGCTATTCCGTAATCGGGCCCGCTTTCTTCCGACGTACGAGCATTTCCTTCCAAGTGGTGAGGACGATTCCGTGGTCCTGGATGTAGGCCCCCACTTTGGGCGACGTTAGCGCCGCCAAGTCCGCGCTCCGTGATTCACTCGAACCCGTGATCACCGGAAAGTCCTCGGTCGGGCGCGAGGCGTGAAACAGGATTTCGGTCACCCCCGGCTTGAGCTCACCGAGGAGCCCTATCAGCTTTTCTGTTTTTTCCTCGGGCTTCCAATCGTAGGTCGCGGTGTGCAAATCATCGAGGACCGGCAAACCGGCGTTCCAGATTTTTGAAATCCACGGACGCAACTCCTGAGTTGCATTACCATTTTCCTTGCGGGCAAAGGTCGAGTGACCACCGACCGCAAGAATGGGGATTCCCTTCTCGATGCCAACCCTCGCGAACGCAGCAAAATAATCGGCCCGGGCAAATAATGTGCCCATGTGGGAATCGAGATGGGTGATGGGGATGCCGAGCGTCACGGCACGATCGATCTGGGCGCGGATTTCCAATTCCACCTCCGCTGCCGACGCCTTGGCCATCACCCCGGGAACGTCCCGCCAGAGGCAGCCCTCGGGGTCCACCAAGCCCGGGACCTGCGCTTTGCCCGCCAATGGCCCCCAGCGGTACGGCTTCCATTCCGAGGTCAGGGTGAGGTGGAGGCCGCTGTCGACCTCGGGATGCTGTTGCAGGTAGTGGGCGATGTCCGAGACCCACGGGCAGGGCATCATGACCGACCAGGAGGTGGCCACCCCTTTTTCGACCGCCTCGGTGGCCCCCAGGTTGGAAGAGCGAGACATCCCCACATCATCCACATGCAGAATCACAACCACTTGATCAGCCCGCCAACCCAGGCGCTCCCCGAACGTCGGTTCTGCTGCCCGTGATTTCACCGGAGCCAGGAGTGCGGCCACGATGACAACGAAGCAGATCAACCGGGAATACGAGTGCATGGCCAGATGATGAGGCAACGTCTCCGTGGGTCAAACCTCGACTTTTCATACAAAGTTGGACGGTTTTCGGTGACGTCGACCGGTTGAAAAAGTCAGCCTTTGAAGGAGCGCGGGCAACTCAATGAACTCCTTGCTGCAAAATGACCGCTCGAAGCGGCCTGATCTTTTCCACTTCCTTGGACCGATTCCATCCGCGCAACTGGATACTTGGCTCAGCGAACGCCAACTCACTGTCCCGAACGATCTGAGACAGTTCTGGTGTGAAGCAGGAGGCGGGGATCTCTTTGAAAGCGAAACGATTCTGTCGCCTATCGGGCGAAGCAATCTAGGAGACGAGGTTGAAACGGTGAACCAGTTCCATAGTGAAAAGGGGATGCCAGCGGATTGGCTCATCTTTTACACGGGCATTGGCGGACTCAGCGTGGTCCAAATTCCATCGGGCATTTACGCGAGCGTGCGAGAAGGTTCATACGAAGTTCAGCAGACCTTCGCGTCATTTTCCAACTGGTATGCCAACCTGATTCGCTGGGAATACGCGTCACGCTACAACCTGCAAGACGGATGACATCGCTTCTCAAACCGAGTAGGCTAAAGCCCTTGCTGTGCGAGGAGCGCTGTCTATCAGGCACAAAGCAGCTTTGCCAAATCCTGGAGATAATCGTTGGTTCCCAAACTGTGAGCTTTCGACAGAATCTCAATGGCGTTGGATGTCATCCGGCACTCGCCTTTCTCAATGCGTGACAACTGCTTTCCACTCAAGCCGACAATATCGGATGGTGCCAGTCCCGCAGCTACGCGGAGTTTTTGGACCGCCTTGCCGTAGCGAACGTTAAATTGCTTGCTCTTCTGAAGAGCTTTGCGCGCGGCATCCGGATCGATCAACTGCTGCAATTGCGACCAGCCCAGATGCAGATCGAGTTCGGGCCAAAAGATGAAGAATCCATCCTCATCCACCTCAAAATCTTCAATTTGCCTGGGTCGAGTGGCGGGCGTAGTCCGGACCGCCGCGGATCCACAGGAGCCTCGCTACCGATGTTGTTCTGATTCAATAGCTTGTACTTGAATTGAATAGTCGGGAAGAAACGCTGTTTTTTGGAAGACAGGAATGTCTGCGCTATGTCGCGGTGGTTAGTTCATAGACCGCGTTTTATTATCTGTGTAAATCTGCATACATCTGCGGATGACTCTCTACTTCGATTTGTCCGGATACGGCGGGGGCTCGGGAATCGTGACCGGATTTTTGGCCATTAATGCCTGAATCTCGGTGATTGCCCGGTCCAGCTGATCATCCACTCCCGCGAATTCGTGCGCCGGATCATTGTCGACTTCGATGTCCGGTTCCACTCCCTTGCCTTCCATGATCCATTCCCGGGCTTCCAGATCAAAGCGGCTGAATTCGGGGCGATTCAGGAAGCCTCCGTCCAGCAGTGGCAGCGTTCCCCGAATGCCCACCACGCCACCCCACGACCGTTTTCCGACGATCGGTCCCAGGTGGCTCTTCCGGAATCGATAGCCCACGATGTCGCCGTCACTGGCGCTGAATTGATCGATCAGCAGGACCTTCGGGCCCAGCACCTGTCCATCGGGGTTGACATTCACGACTCCATTGCGCGCTATATTCCACATCACCGGCTCTCGACGAAGGCGTTCGATGATCATCGGCGACACATTGCCTCCGCCATTGCCCCGGCAGTCCACGACGAGCGCCTCCTTGTCCAGTTGGGCGTAGTAGAACTTGGCAAATTCATTGAGGCCCTGCACCTGCATGTCCGGGATGTGGACATAGCCGACCTTCCCGCCGGTGGCCTTGGAGACCTTTTCGATATTGGTCAGGACCATTTTGAGGTAGTACAACTCCTGCTCGTCAGCCGTGGGAATCACCGTTTCGTCATGGGCACCCTCCTCCCTGGGCTGTGAATTGATCCGTAAAACCACCTGTTTATCGGCCTTGCCCACCAGTGAGACATAAAGGTCCCCCATGGCATTGGCCGGTTTACCGTCCACCGCCAGAATGAAATCCCCGGCCTTGACCCGGACGCCAATCTCGGTGAGTGGCGACCGGTATTTCTTGTCCCAATTTTGACCAGGAAGAATCTCGTCGATCCGATAATAGCCGCTTCCATCACGGGAAATCCGGGCACCTAGAAGCCCCAGGGGAATCCGTTCGGGTTTGGGGTAGTCGCCTCCACCGACGTAGGTGTGGCCCAGGTTCAATTCACCAATCAGTTCACCGATCACGTAGGTGAGATCGGCCCGATGCTGCACATGCGCGAGCAGGGGCTCGTAGCGCTGCCGCAGGGCCGGCCAATCCACTCCGTGCAAATGAGGATCATAAACAAAGTCCCGCATCTGCCGCCAGCATTCGAAATAAATCTGACGCCACTCGGCATGCCGATCGACCTTCGCCTTCAGGTCCGAAAGGTTGAGCTGCTTATCCGCCAAGTCCGCTTTTCCCGTCGGCAGATCGAGGATGGAAAAGGCATCACCCACCTTCAATAGAGCCTTTTTGTGGTCCGCCGAAATGGTATAACCGGCCACTTCGGCAATTTCGGTCTCCTTGGATTTTTCGGGCTCAAACACGTTTAATTTGCCTTTGCTGATGTAATACAGCTTATCCCCCACACTGGTGATCTCGCCGTAACGTCCAGGTTTTAGAGGCAGGACCGCGATTCGCTGAGCCAAGCCTTCGGCATCAACTGTGACGACGACCTTCGCGTCCTTCTTTTCGCCACCGACCCCATCGGCAGGTGCATTGGTTTTCGACGCCGATGATTCCTTCAGTTTGACCTCGTCACTCTTGGGTGCCAGCGGTGATTTGCCCTCCCTGGTCAGCGTCAGGAAGTAAATGTTCTGCATGTCGGTGAAGACATGGTTGAACTCGAGGTTTCCATAGGTCGGACTGAAGCTCCGGTCGGAGACGAAGTAGAGAAGTTTGCCGTCGGAACTGAATTCGGGGCTGGCGACGTCGAACCACCCGTCGGTGGCCTGAATACGATTGGTGGTTCCCACCTCGGCCAAATGAATACGGGCAAACCGGCGTCCCTCGGGACGGACATACGCCAGCCAACGGCTGTCCGGCGCCCACGAGAATTGAGTGATCTCCCACGCACCGGTATCGACTACTGCAGTCTCCCGATTGGTCACCGTGACGACATTCAGCCGGTTCTTCTTGTCACTCCAAGCCAGTCGCTTGGAGTCGGGTGACCAGAGCGGTGCATACTTGTAAGTGTCCGCGCCAGAGGTCAGTTGGGTGGGAGTGCCCGATCCATCTTGAGGTCGCACCCAGAGTTCGTCTTCACCGCTCTCATCGCTGATGTAAGCGATGGTCTGTCCGTCGGGTGACCAAATCGCATTGCGTTCATGAACCCCCGGCGTGGCTGTCAGATTCCGGATCGCACCATTCTTCGCGGGCACAGTAAAAACGTCGCCTCGGGCGGTCAGAACGGCCCGGCTCCCATCGGGTGCCAGGTCCCAGTCGGTAATGAATTTTGAAACGTCGGCGGTGACCGGACGGCCCGATGCGAAATCCTCCCGAATTTCGATGGGAATCCGCGTTACCTGTTCCGTCGCCAGGTCCAACCGATGAATGTATCCCCCGTTTTCAAAAACGATGGCAGTATCACCCAACGAAGGGAACTTAACCGCGAAATCCAGGAACCGGGTCACCTGCCGTGTGGTGTGGGTCGTGAGATCCTGAACCCAAAGGTTGGCCTGCTGGTTTTCACCCCGTTCGGAAACGAAATAGATTTTGTCCCCAGTCCACATCGGGAAGATGTCCTGGGCTGGATCCTCGGTCAGATGGGAGGTTTGTTTGGATTCAAAGTCATAAATCCAGATGTCGTCCGCCTGGCCGCCCCGGTAGCGCTTCCAGGTTCGGAACTCACGGAATACCCGGTTGTAGGCCATTCTCTTTCCGTCCGGCGAAAAGGAACACCAACCGCCGCGCGGTAGTGGGAGGGTCTCAGGAATGCCGCCCGAAAGCCGGGCCAGAGTCAGTTCACCCTTGAACGGGTTCCACTGGGTGCGGCGGGAACGGTACACAACCGTCTGGTTGTCGCGCCAGGCCATGACAATGTTGTTCGGGCCCATGCGGTCCGAGACATCATCCCGTTCGAGAGTGGCGGTGTAGGTCAACCGCCGAGGCTGTCCGCCATCCGACGGCATGACGTACACCTCGGTATTGCCATCGTATTGTCCGGTGAATGCGATCCATTGACCGTCGGGCGAAAATCGGGGGAAGACCTCGTAACCCTTTTCGTCGCTGGTCAGTCGTCGGGCAACCCCACCTTGGTCGCCAACCTGATAGAGGTTTCCGGCGTAACTGAAAACGACCCGGTGATCATGAATAGCCGGAAATCGGAGAAGCCGGGCTTCCTCTCCCAGGAGCCGACCCGGGGCGGCACCCAAGGCCCAGATGAACAACAAAACCCACCCGCTACGGCTTCGTAGAGCTCTCATGGGATGAACGATAGCGTCTACCCGGTTGCGAGGCTAGTCGTCAAACGCGGGTGAAATTGCTTCTCCGTCGGAAAACCCCTCGAGGACTCGTATTGAATCGCTGTGGACGAACCGGCGTCCGACGGTAGACTTTCAACAACGTCGTTCCGCCATGAATTCCCATACCTTCCGCCCGGAGCATCTCGCCCTGACGCGCCGTCAGTTTCTCAACCGGTGCGGCATGGGCATGGGTGCCCTGGGTTTTGCCTCGATGATGGGGACGATGGGTACGACAGCCACCGCCGCTCCTATTAGTTCGATGGGAGTCCGGTCTCCCCAGTTTCCAGCCAAAGCCAAACGGGTCATCCACCTGTTTATGAACGGGGGACCCTCCCACGTGGATACCTTTGACCCAAAGCCGTCCCTCACCCAATGGCACGGCAAGGAAATCCCGATTCACTTTTCCACCGAGCGCAAGACCGGTTCGGCCTGGAAGTCCCCCTTCGAATTCCGGCGCTACGGACAGAGCGGTCTCGAGGTCAGCGACCTGTTCAAGCATACCGCCCAGCACGCGGATGATCTTTGCGTCATTCGCTCCATGAAGGCGGACGTGCCGAATCACGAGCCCTCGCTCCTGCTCATGAATTGCGGCGAAGCCCGGCTGCCCCGTCCGAGCATGGGCTCCTGGGTGACCTACGGGTTGGGTACGGAAAACCAGAATCTTCCCGCATTTTTGTCCATGTGCCCCGGCGGGTACCCCATCCAGGAGTCCCAGAATTGGCAAAGCGGGTTTCTGCCCGGGGTGTATCAGGGCACCTACCTGAATACCGAGCACACGCAGTTGGAGAAGCTGATCGAGAACATCACCAGTCACTATGCATCCTTGCCCGCGCAGAGGGCTCAGCTCGATCTATTGCAGCAACTGAACGAACAGCACCGCCGGGCTCGCGCCGCCGACGGACAGATTGATGCCCGAATCCAAAGTTTTGAACTCGCCTACCGGATGCAGATGGAGGCGGCCGACGCCTTTGATATCCAGCAGGAAACCGCCGAAACCCGGGCCCGATACGGCGACACTGTTCAGGGACGGCAACTTCTGATTTCACGCCGACTCCTCGAGCGTGGTGTCCGGTTCATCCAGGTGTGGCATGGCTCCGGTCAGCCATGGGACAGCCACGACGACATCGAGACCGCCCATCGCAATCTCGCCGACCAGTGCGACCGGGGCATCGCCGCGCTACTGACCGACCTGAAGGACCGGGGCATGCTGGACGAGACCCTGGTGATTTGGGGTGGCGAGTTTGGCCGAACTCCCACCGTGGAACTGCCCACCCCGGGAGCAAACGCAGGAAAGCAAAACGGTCGTGACCACAACAACCACGGCTTCTCCATGTGGATGGCTGGAGGCGGGGTCAAGGGAGGCCATGTCCACGGAGCGACCGACGAGTTTGGCTTTGCCGCCACCGAGGACGTGGTGCATGTCCATGACCTTCACGCCACCATTCTGCGGCTTCTCGGATTTGACCACGAAAAGTTCACTTACCGGTATGCGGGCCGCGACTACCGCCTGACCGATGTCCACGGCAAGGTGGTCGACGGTCTGTTGGCGTAGTGTCGCGTTGTGTTACTGAAATGGCTTTCAAAAAACGGCTTTTCGCCTCACCGGTCACTTCCTCTGCAACCTATTGAATCACAGTCACATTGGTAGGGCGAGGCTCGTGCCGAGCCGCGGCGGTCCAAAACCAGGCATACTCCGCACGGGCGAAGCCAGTAGGCCATCCGCAGGACCGAGGCTGCCAAGGAACGGGTCGTTACCGATCCGAGGCAAATCCGTAAGGCCGCGTGACCTCAAGCCGGAGCGCAGACATTCCTGTCTGCCGTTTCGCGGACCTCCAGGTCTGCCGGGCTCGTCCCCGTCCCGAGGCTTTGGGGCTTGCCGTCGGCCCGGCAGGTTGGAAAACCTCGGCTACGTCGAGAAGCAGCCGGTCTGGCCTCCTGCTTCAAGGTGGCGAAGCATTGGGTTGTGGGTGGAATCGGAGGCGGTCCGAACCGCCACGGCTCACCGGGAGGTTCGCCCTACCACGGTGTTGCACGCTATCAGTGTAACCTCTCGAATGTATGTAATATTGTGAATTTCCCGGGGTCAACGAAATGCACCTGCCCCGGTCCACAGACCTTCACCGACTCGCCGAGAGTTGGGCGAAGCCCATCCCATCCCGGATCGGAACGCTGAACTGCATCTCAAGGCCGGTTCCCGCGACCGGCTGCCCCACTGGGACAAAGGCCGACCCCTTCAACGAAGGAGCTGTCTGCAACTGGTAGGTCACGCCCACCTCCGATTTGAATCGCACGGTCAGGGTTCCTGTCCTGCCCAACTCAACAGCCAAAATCTTTAAGAAGGATTGGGAATCCGTCGGTTTGGTATTTGCGAGGTATTCATCCCGATTGCTGATTCCGTCCCCGTCAAAATCCCCATCTCCGGTCTGGTTCAGATTGTGGAAATATTGGAGCTCCCAGGCATCTGGTAATCCGTCCTCGTCTCCATCATAGATGGAAAAGTCTGGAACTGCAGCGAGGAACACCTGGGGTATCCCATCAAAGACGCCGGGAACCAGATCGTCCGCCGTCGAGACAAAAGCGATCCATGTTCCGTTCCCACTGATAATCGGATCGTACGAGCCTGAACTTGCAGACGCGTTGTCACCCGAGCGATGGGAGACCAAAGCGGTCACACCGGTCTGTAAATCCCGAATGAAAATGTCCGATGCTCCGTTGCGGTCGCCCGGTACCAGATTGGTCGCGAAGGAGTGGAAAACCACTAAGCGCCCGTCAGCGCTCAGGGACGGAGAGTCCGAGTTCCCGTTGGACATCCCCGTGCCGCTGGGGCGGCTCACCGTGGAGACCACCCCGGTCTGAACATCACAGACAAAGATGTCCGTGACCGGATTTGGGTTTTGAGGCATGACGAACTCTGGATCGTCTGAGACCCAGACGACTTTACTGCCATCCGCAGACACCGAAACTTGAGTGATACCTTTAAATTGGTCCGTGGACGACGAAACCCTCACCAGCGGGCGGATGGTGCCCTCAAGGTTGTCCCTCCAGTAAATGGTTTTGGCTGGAACATTTACCGAGTTGTTTCGGTCCGTTAGAACAGCTCCCCTGGCGTCACTCGTGAATCCAATGATCGAGGCGTAGAGGATAAATGCATTGGTGATGTTTTGGTTTTGAATCGAGTAGAGGTAAGACATGGGAGGCAGTCCCCAGAACGCCACCAAATCTCCATTGGCGCTCAAGACCGGGTTCGATGCCCGTCCGGAAAATTGTGAGACCTCTCCGCCGCCCTTCGGACTCAAGACCCTTGAATTTTCACCAACCAAGTCTTTTAAGAAAACGTTGTTCGTGATTGAGGTAAGTCCCAGCGCGAGATCGGGTGCCTGGCTTTCGAACGCTACATAGCGTCCGTCAGCGCTAATCACCGGGTTTCCCGAACCCAGGTGTCCGGATGGTGCCCGGTTGGTTCCAAAGATGGTGCTCACCAGGCGCGTCGTTTCCCTTTGCAGGTTACGAACGTAGACATCGGGAGTCGTGTTGGAGTCGAGGCCATCGGCCACCAGATTGGTCGCCAGGCTGACAAACACCACGGAACTTCCGTCGCCCGAAATCCTTGGCGAAGAGGAAGCGCCATTCGGAGAGCTTCCCGGGCAGATCGGTCAGATTGTCGGAAGTACTCGACCAGACCAGGAACCTCCCGTCATCGCTAAAACCGCCCAACCCGACCCAATTCGGGCCATCGCTGGACAGGGAAGGTTGCCTGGAAGCTGCGATGGATTCCACCTCCAACCCATCCATTCCGATGGGCTGCGACACCACATCTTCCCCTCGGTTGAAGTCGGACAAACCCGGCAGAGTTGCCTCGGACTGATATTGAATGGTGAGTGCATCCGAACCGAAGGAGGCGAAGGGCAGTTCGAAGGCACCTTGCGTATTCGGTAGCGGCGTCCAGGTCTGGCCTGTCGCCAGCCTTCGGATATAGAGCTTCAGGTCGCCACCATGGGTGATTCCCGCCGCCGGAACCGGGGCCTCGCTTTGAAATGCCAGCCAGCCGCCATCGGGGCTAAGGACCGGAGCCAGGCTGTTGGTGGGTTCGGACGAAGCCGGTGGAACCGTCAGCAGCAAATCATCCAGGGCATGGAGCCCGGTGTCGGCATTCCAGATTCTTGTTCGGTTCGCCGACGTCTCAAAGGCGATGGTCCTTCCATCGGAACTCATGGACGGTCCGGAAACGTTGTCCGCGACAATCATGATCACTTCCCCGCTGGAAGCGAGCCGGTTGGTTTGATGGATCAGGTCGGCCCACCAAACCGCCGCCGGGAGAGAACGCAGGCCTGAGGCGGCGAAGGCGAGGAATTGACCATCTTCACTGAGGGCGGGATTAAACGTGTGGATCGTTGGTGCGACAGAACCCGCTCCGGTTCCTGGAAGGATGACACGGTTGAGCTTTCCTCCGTTGCGTTGCCAGTAGTAAAGGTCGGTCGTCGTTGCCGTTGGCGACGAAACCAGGGTGGTGGCATCACTTCGAAAGACCGCCGTATTGCCGTCGGAACTCAACGCCACCACCGTTGACCGTCGGTCGCCCGGTTGGCCTTTCGAGTTGGCGCTGACCAATGTGGTCGTCCCGGAGACCCTATCTCGCAGAAATACGTCCGTGGCTGAGTTGTTGTCGCCGTTGACGAGGTCTGATGCGGCACTTTCAAACAGGACGAAACGTCCGTCCGAAGACAACACCGGACCCGAGGAATCGCCTCCACCGGCAGTTTCAAGCCTCGACTTGGATACCAATTGAATCTCACCTGCTTTAAGGTCTCGCAGGTAAACCTGAACGAAGCCGTTGGTGCTTGGAGCGACGAGGTTGTCTGCCCGAGTCGAGAAGGCGATCCATCGACCGTCCGGGGTGACGTCGAAATCGACGATGGACGCATCGGCGTTGGGGTTGATCGCGATGGTCTCGCCTGTGGACCGATTGCGGCGGTAGAGTTGGACACCGACCACACGGGGCAACCCGGGAACAAGATTTCGCGCGTCGCTGAGGAAAAAGACGTCGCTACCATTTGTTGTCCATTGAGCGGCACCACTGTCGCCCTGAGCCGTGGCTCCCGGATGGAGAGTCTGGGTGACCAATTGAACCGTGGGAATCCCGCCGACGGCTCTCTCCTGCGCACCTGGCGTAAGCCAGAGAAGGCTCACGACAACCGAAAACCATGGGGCCAAGAACGAAAGAGGACGACCGCACGTCACGGCGGGGTGGAATTTCATGACTTTCAATTCAAGTGACTTCAGAAGGAATTCGGTTCTTTCGGCCAACGCGACAAAGCCTCTCTCGCTTTAAGGGAAAATCAAAACAGACTTTGAACTGATCCCACTCAATCCGAGGGGTTGATGAAAGTCAAGGGAGACCCCGATGGTCCTGAGGGTCCTGCGGACGGCCTATTGATATTGCGCGTGCGGAATCGGGTAGTGGCAGCGGCGTCCCGCCGCTTTGGCCTCGCGTCTGCCGATTGGCTGGGGTCCAAACCGCCAGAGGCTCGGCCGGAGCCCCGGTCCTGGGGACGACCCAATGGCTTTTCGCGTGCGGAATTTGGTGGTGGCAGCGGCGTCCCGCCGCTTTTGCCCCCCCGATTGGATGCACCCAAGCCCTCTTTCTCTGTGTTCTCTGTGCGATCTGTGGTTGATCCTCAAGACGGTATGCGGGAGTCAAACCACAAAATGTACAGATATCTCAGAGAACCACTTGATTTCAATGGCGTTTGTTGGAGTCGCCTGGGCGGGCGAAAAGCTGATATTTGGAGAAGTCCAATTGGTGACGTTTTTACGAGATGTCCAGCGCCCAGAATAGGCTGGTATTCTCAATGTATCCGCGTCATTCATTCTCAGGATCAGAATGAATCGCTTGCTCACATGAAAATCGCTCCGCCCGCCCGCTTCCGCCGCAATCATGGCTTTACCCGGGCAGATCTGGTGTCTGTCGTGTCCTGCGTTTGCCTGGTGGCCGGTTTGGCATTGACCACAGCAGGAACTCATCGACAGGCCGCACAGACAGAAGGATGCCGTGCCAATCTCCGGCGCCTTTCGCAGGCCTTCAATGTTTTTGCCCTGGACCATCGGGATTTTTTCCCGGGCAATCGATTCTCAGCCGGAAGCGGCAATCCAACCAATTGGTGCGACCGGGTCTTTCTGGACTTTACCGCGTCACCGCGCAACTGGGACCCGTCGGGGTTGACGAATGGCAGTCTCTGGCCCTACGTCGCCGAAGCCGATATCTGGAATTGCCCGGGCGACCCATCGATTGTTTCCGTACCCAACGTGGGTGAACGTCGTCGCATTCGCAGTTATTCCATGAACTCCTTTATCGGGAATCCTGCAAACTCTTTGCCAGCCAATTACCGGACCTTTTCCAAGGTCAGCGAGGTGAATCTGATGGGAGCGGAAAAAGCGTTCCTGATCCTGGATGAGCATCCCGGGAGCATCAACGATGGAACGTTTTACGTGGATATGTCGGGGTTTGAGAACCAGCCGAGTTCGCGTCAATGGTTGGATTATCCCGGAAGCCATCATCTGGGTGCGGCCAACCTTTCATTTGCCGATGCCCATGTCGAAACCTGGAGTTGGCGCGACCCAAGAACCAAGCCGCCCTTTAAGTTCGGCACACCCTTGATCTTGAACGGCAGTTCACCCAACAACCCCGACATCTACCGTCTTCAGCTGGCGACTACCATTCCGTTCTAAGGCCCTTCGAGCTCGACCTCGCTGCTCCTGCCTTCCATTCCCATTTCACGAAAGTTCGACATCGGCGCAGTCGGTACTGTTGTCCCGATATCAAAAGGAAACGGGTGAATCTCCAAAGAGATTCACCCGCGATTGAAACCCGGCACTGTTATCGCGTCCGAATCGCTCGGTAGTAGAGCTTCTGAAGCCCGGAGGCCGGGAGCGAGACGGTGACCAGACCGTCAGCGGGCGCTGGAGCGGGTCCACCCACCGGACTCCATCGCTTGAGATCGGAGGAGGACTGGATCATCCACACCGACCCGGAGGGAGCCTCGTACCAAAGGTCGAGGTGACTCTTGGAATTCGCGAACACTCCCAATGTGCCCGGATGCTTTGCCCGGACCGCAATCAATCCCGGGGTTTCTGTGGTGGCAACGACATTACGACGAACCGACAGCTCGATGGGAGTGGGCGAATCGGAGATGCTGATTTGGGTTGAGCTCCCGGGCGATCCAATGACCTCAAAATCCAACGTCAGGAGCGCCTGCCCCTCGGAGACCGACACGCCGGAGAGATTGGGATCATCCCAGCCGAAATCCAATTGCCCCGAAGCCACCCGGGACTGGCCCAGATTCTCGCTTGAGAATCCGGCAAGATCGGAGTGAACCGGATTGGTCAATTTGAGGACGTCCGGATTCCACTTGAGTGTGAACTGGGCAGTGGTCAGACGGTCCACCTTGGTCGACTGAATAGTGACCCGAACTGTCTTCCCGGAATCGGTCAGGGCTTGATTGGCGCTCAGATGAATGGGAGCCACAGGACCTCCCAAAAGATGAATTCCACGGGCCGTTCCCTGGGGTGTCGAAGCCCAGGAACCATCGACATCGCCCAGCTTGATGGCAATGAAGTCTTGGGCGGATGAATTAAAGGTCAGCCCCGTTATCGAGCTGAAACCCGGAGCTGACCAGGGATTGGCCGGATCAGGGAAGACGTACGACGACGGGATGAATCGCCAGAGAAGCCCTCCTTGAGCCGGGAAGTTGGTTCGGAGATTCAGGATGAAGAGGCGTATCTGGCGCAAGTCAGCAGCGGTGATGGACTGGGACTCGTTGACGTCTGCGGCCAGCAGCGCAAAGGGAGAGGAGAGGTGGGTTTGTCCCTGAATGTGGTTTCGGACGGCAGCGACATCCAGGGAGGTCACCCCTTTGGTGATGGGTTGGTCTGTGGCGAAGCTGGGCGTGAGCGTCAGGTCAATACAGCTCGGGACCGAGATGGAATAGTTTCCATTGGTGCCCGTCGTGGTGGAGCCGATGTAGCCGTTTCCAGTCAGCACCGTGACCTGTCCCAAGGGGGCTGCGGCCTGGTAATAGTGGATGTTGCCCGCCACCTGGACATTGCCATTGGCACTGATTTGTCCCGGCGTGAGCGAGGCCACCAGCACATTTCCGTCCGCGTCGGTGACCTCGAGGGGCGTGGGACTATTGGTGATCACCACGGGCGTTGAACTTCCGGGTGCCCCACTGATATGGAAGATCATGGAGAAAAGAACACTTCCATCGGGAACAGTGCTTCCCGCGAGAGTGGCGTCTTCCCACACCAGCGAAACCAGACCGTGCGCCGGATCACCCAACACGTTGTCGAGCCCCAGTCCCGGCAGTGCATTCGTGGCAAATCCCATGTAAGTGACCACGCTGGGGTCCCAAGTGATGGCCGTTTGAAAACTTCCAATGCCATTGAATCCGCTCGCAACGAAGGGGATGGAAACATCGCTGCCCACACATCCGCTCACGGTTCCCAGGCTCAATCCAACGGGCACTACTGTTACGTTCAGGGCCGAGCTGTCCGCAGTTTGGCCATCGACGTCCGTGATGCGCACCCAAAAGGGAGTCGCATTGATCAAGGCAGGAGTGACCAGGAGGGAACTGTTGGTGCCCACCGCATGACTGGTGTCACCCGCAGTTCCCTGATACCAGCCATAGGTAAATGGCCCGGAGCCCATCACGAGGGCGCTCAGCGTGGCGGACTGCCCGTAGGCGATGGGAAGTGGAGTCACGGCCGTGGGAGGGGAGACCACCGGAGGCGCGGGCAGGACAACCGGAACGGCCAATGCGGTGCTGTCTGCAGTGCGTCCCAGAAAATCAGTGACCCGCACCCAAACCGACAGGTTGGCAGTCAGATTTGAGGCGGTATAGGAGGTCAAATCCGTTCCTACCGGTTGGCTGACATCGCCTGTGTTCCCGATGTACCATTGATAATGCAGGGGAGCATAGCCACTCGCAGTCTCCGTCAAGGTTACACTTTGATGGATGAGGACGGGAAGATTGGCGCTGGGCTGATTCACCGTGGGAGGCGGAGGTGCCTGGACTGTGACTACGGCTCCGGCGGAATCTGCGGTTGACCCAAAGTCACACGTGACACGGACCCAGTACTGCGTGGTATCGGATGGATTTACGGTAATCAGCGAACTATCAGGTAATCCAGCGGGCACAGAGGTATCGGACGGAGTACCAATAAACCATTGATAGTGGAGTGGGGTCGGGCTCGAGCTACTGGGAGTATCAACATAGTACCCCGGAGGAGTGATGGTAATGGGAGGAACCGACTGCCATACCCAGGAACACACTGCGGGCACGAATTGCCAGATCGGATCTTGTGGAATGGGCGGCGGGCAATAATTTTCGTTGTGGCCTCCAGTTTCCCAGTACCCGTTGTCGTAGCCAGATGATGTGCACACTTCGGTAGTGGTAGTGGTGCACCCATTATCGTCGCAGTCTAGGCCCGTCGGCACATCTTGGCAGTTTCTCTGCTGCACCCAATTGGAGACCCACACGGGTGGGTCCTCCACCCAGATCGGATAACAATCCGGAACATAGTCGGGCTGGGGCACCAGGACATAGTGGTCAGGGCTGTCACAGATCTGGACCAACTGGTCCGGTTGTTGTTGCTCGTAGGATGGCGGCTGAACCCAGGTGCTGTTGCCAGGTGTTGACGTGACGCAGTCGGAACTGTCCACGGCCACGCCCAATGTCACCGAGTCACCGGGATTGATGGTTTGACTGGACGGGTTTGAGGTGATGGTAATCGCTTCAGCTGCAAGTGAGAGTAATAAAAGTCCGAGGACTCCCAGTCGTGAGGACGTCCTCCGATACAATGTTGATGTGCGCATGTGATGAGAGAAGTGGATGGTTCAATCGAGTTCCCATCCCCTCATGCGCATTGGCCCGGCAAATCCGGACATTTATTTTTTTTCGAGCCGGGTTCTCTGGCGTCGGCGTCGTATTTGCCGAAAGGGCAGGCCCCAAAACACCTTGTTGTAGAGGCGCACAATCTCCCAAAGGGAACGGGGAGGTGCCGAATGCGCCTGGGGGATGTACCAGTTGTTGACCGAGGTCCGGCGCACCAGTTTGTAACCTTGTGAGCGGAGGTAGCGATGTTTGGTTAAATTCACCAATTTATCCTCGATCAACACCAGGTCGGGCTGATGCCGGGAGAGGGTAAAGCCCTTGAGCACCTCCATCTCAAAGCCCTCCACATCCAGCGCAAGGAACCGAATCGGTACCGTCGATCCGGAAACACGGCGCCACTCGTCCACGATGCTATCGAGGGTACGGGTCGGAACCGTTTCCACTGAATCGTAGACCATATCAGGCTCATCCTGATTTGGAACCAGTGTGGCGAATCCGTATTGGGCCGGAATGTGGAGCGTCAGCATGCCACCGTTGTCTGTGGCGGCGCAGGCGGCTCGAACAATGAAAGCCTCGGGGCGTTGCGCCCGAAGAAGGGGGTGAAACTTCTGCTGTGGTTCCACCAGGATTCCGCTCCACCCGCGCTGGGCTAGGGGGTAACTCTGCGAGCCGTCAATCGGATGGTTGGCTCCGGCTTCAATGAACGCTCCCGTGCGATCTCCCCAGAAATCCCGAAGCGCTGCCTTTTCAAGTTCCACCGCCTGCTCATCACGATTCAAAAGCGTTTCCATGGCCAGAGGGGAATTGAAAAGTGTCCGGGCTCATTCAACAATGGATTTCAACGGGTTTGCCCTCTTCCCTACTGTTGCGAGGAACTCGAGGGCTCGTCCAAGGGCTCATTGGCCGCATCGCCAAATTCCAACCGAAGCCGGTGCAATTCGGCCTTCAGGGCCGTCACTGTGGCTGCCTGCGACGGTTCGGCGTAGACGCTATGCATCTGGGCGGGGTCGGTCTGTCGGTCGAAGAGCTCCCATTCCCCGGTCTTGAAATACCTTGCCAGGGTGTATCGGCCCGTCCGGACCCCGAAGTGAGGTGCCACGTTATGGACCGGGTCATAGTACCTGTAAAAGAGGCTGTTGCGCCAATCGGCGGGAGTTTCGCCGCGCAGAATGGGAAGGAAGGACCGTCCGTGAAGACCCGCGGGTGCCCGTCCTCCGGCGATTTCCGCCAGCGTCGGACCGTAGTCGATGTTTTGGACCATGGGCTCGAACCGGCTCCCGGGCCTTACCGTGCCCGGCCACCGCACGATGAGCGGCATGTGGATCGATTCCTCATAAATCCAGCGCTTGTCGAACCAGCCATGCTCCCCGTTGTAGAAGCCCTGGTCCGATGCGTAGATCACCACCGTGTCATCTTCCAACCCCTGCGCTTTCAATTCCTCCATCAGTGCACCGACGCTGTCGTCCACTGCCTTGATGCATCGCAGGTAATCCTTCATGTACTCCTGATATTTCCAGCGGACAAGGTCTTGTCCCTTGGGCGGGTCCTTGAAAAAGGCCTGATTGCGGGGACCAAAGGCGGCGGCCCATTCCGCCTTTTGTTCCGCCGTCATCCGGTCCATCTCGGCAGGCCATTTACCCGGTGGATTCACCTTGAGATCGACCTCGAAATTCATGTCTCGACCGATCTCCATCCGTTGATTGTGCGCCGGTGAGGCCCGACCCGTATAGTCGTCAAAGAGGGTGTCCGGTTCAGGCACCTTGACGTCCGCCAACCACCGGTAATAACGCGCCGGAGGCATCCAATTTCGATGAGGTGCCTTGTGGTAAACCATCAATAGGAACGGTTGGTTGGTGTTGCGCCGACGCAGCCAGTCGAGGCTCATCCCCGTGATCACGTCGGTCGCGTAGCCATCGTGCGCCTCACGCCCATCCGGCCCGATGAAGTCGGGTTGCCAGTAATCGCCCTGTCCCGGCAGGATTCGCCAGTAATCAGTGATCGGTCGGGTTTCGCTCAGGTGCCACTTCCCAATCATGGCTGTCTGGTACCCCTCGGACCGGAAGGTCTCCGGAAAGGTCCAAAGTCCCTGTCGCAGAGGCATATCGAGATTGGTCACACCATGCGCATGACTGTGGAGGCCGGTGAGGATGGACGCCCGACTCGGAGAACAAAGGGAGTTGCCGCAAAAGCTGTTCACAAACAACCCTCCACGCGCCGCGAGCCGGTCGAGATTTGGGGTGATGTTTTGCTGGCGGCAGAACTCGGCCAGTCGTCCACCGTACGCCCCGATGGTTTGAAGCGAATGGTCGTCACTCAGGATGAAGACCACGTTGGGCCGACGCGCCCCCATCCGGGGAACTCCCGGCACCGATTCTGGCGCGACGGGCACTCGAAGCTGGGGAAGTGAGAGCGGGTCATGGTATTGGGCCATCCAATGCCGGAGTTCAATGTCCAGATCGGCCAGTTGCTGAGCCTGTTCGGGTTCACCCGCCAGATTATGAATCTCCCAGGGGTCATCCCGCAGGTTGAACAGTTGTACCTGATTGAATTTGGGCGTTCGAATCAACTTCCATTCAGCATTTTGCACGGAGCGCTGCACATCCAGGTACGCCGAATAAATCACCGGATGAAGGACCCGCTTCTCACCGGTCAACAGGGGAACCAGACTCGGAAATTGAACGGACTCGGGGATGGGAATGCTGGCGAGTTCGCAGGTGGTGGCATATAGGCTTTGCAGGTGGATCAGGCTGTCGATCCGCTTGTTGACTGGGATATCCGGACCTGCCAGCAGGAACGGGACTCGAAGGGAGTGATCGTAAAGATTTTGCTTCCCCATCAGCCCGTGCTGTCCCACAGCCAGACCCTGGTCCGAGGTGAAAATCACCACCGTATTCGTCGCCTTGCCGCTGGTCTCCAGCGCATCGAGAATGCGCCCGATCTGCGCATCCAGGTGGGAGATGATGGCATAATATTCCTGAAGATGGGTCAGGATGGCATCCGGGGTACGCGGATACGGGGCGAGGATTTCATCCCGCAGATCCCAGGTATCGATGGGGAAGTAATGCCGCGGCAGGAAATTGATCGGTCCTCGCAGCCGGTTGGTCGGGTAGAGATTGAGGTACGCGGTTGGGGCCTGACGCGGATCATGAGGCGCGTTAAACGCCACATACATGAAAAAGGGCTTGGAGCGGCCAACTGATTCTTCTTTCAGATAGGCAATGGCTGAATCGGCTATGCGCTCGCTGCTGTGGACCGCGATGCCGTTGGTTTCCAGCCAGTGCCCCTTCCAACGCGGATCATCCGGGGTCCAGGTGTTGGTGGGAGCAGGACGACTGTAGGCCGGTCCCGATTCCGATGTGGACGGGAGAAATCCGCCCGTCAGCGGACCGAAGGACTGGAAGCTTCGTCGAAGCGATTCGTCCGACAGATGCCATTTGCCCGCCATGAACGTGGCGTAGCCCGCCTTGCCCAGGGTTTCCCCCCAGAGAGCCCCGTCCGCCAGGGTTCCTTCGTTGGTACCCCGGCATTGCCAGAGCGTACGGCCGGTATTGAGCATCGTACGGCTGGGGACACAAACCGCACCGCTCCAGCCGCCCATATTAAATGCGTGGGTGAACAATGTGCCACGCCGGGCCAGCCGGTCGAGATTGGGTGTTTGGACATCGAGTTCGCCCAGGATGCTCAGCGCCCGGAACGTCTGGTCGTCCGAGAGCAGAAACAGAAAATTGGGCCGGGCTCGGTCCGCAGGCGCTGGTGCCGGGTCGGCCCCAAAAGAGAGCGCTGTCGCCCAAACGACCGAATACAAGGCCAGCATGACCCGGAATCCATCCTGCCAATCGCGTACAGACATGCCACCACTCAACGCCGCTCCTTCCGGTCGGGCAATAGGTTTTTAGGTCATCGGGTGAGAGTTATTTCAAACAGATGACCTGTCCCTTAGTCGCTTTAGTCCGAAATGGGTATGACAAATGACCTGTCCCTTAGTCTTTTTTCCCGGGTGGGGTGGAACTTTGCATCTCGCAGTTGGGGGACTAGGGTAGGGGGGTGGGAACGTCTCTGCCCGCGATTCAAAATCATTGGTCTGCTGTGGTGGACCACTCCCGCCGTTACCAGGACTTCACCTATGTCTATCCGGTGATCTCCCGGCGGTCCCGAGGCTTGTCCATCGGCATCAATCTGAACCCGGACAAACGGTGCAACTTTGATTGCGTCTACTGCGAGGTGGACCGAAAGGTCCCCGGCAAGGCGACCCACGTCGATTTGGTTCAAGCCGCCGATGAACTTCGATGGCTTTCAAATCACGCCTTGAGCGGCGGACTCGCCCTCGAACCCAAGTTCTCCGAAGTGCCCGAACTCTCCCGGCACATTCGCGATTTTGCCTTCAGTGGTGATGGTGAGCCGACGATGGTCCCGAATTTTGACGAATGCGTTGAAATGGCGGCTCGGGTGCGTATCGAGCTGGGACTGACGGAGACTCAAATTGTGCTGATCACCGATGCCGCCGGGTTGGACAAGGTGAGCGTCCGTCGGGGGTTGGAGGTGATGGACCGTAATGAAGGGGAGGTCTGGGCGAAATTGGACGCCGGGACCGAGGGCTATTTTCGTGAAATCAATCGCGGCTTCGTCTCATTCGGGAGAATTCTCCGCAACCTGTCCCTCACGGCCCGGCAGCGTCCCATCGTGATCCAGAGCTTGTTTCTCAAGCTTCATGGACAATCCATGCCGACCTCGGAATTGATGGCCTATTGCCAGCGCCTTGTGGAGATTCAAGCGTCTGGAGGCCGTATCAAGGAGGTTCATGCCTACACCATCGCCCGTCCGACTCCGGAAGTCTGGGCCACGCGGCTGACCCTGACCGAACTCGAGGGCATTGCAGACGTGATCCGACAGGCAACCGGTCTTAAGGTCCTGACGTTCGACTGAGTTCGCCGGCGTGGAATGGGACGCTGGTCCGTGGCAACGAGTGAACGGGCCAAAGACCCACAGATCGGTCCGAGAACGGGTTCCGGTCGATTAGAGTTTGCGCCGACTGACGCTCGGCGTATACCAATTCGGGGTGGTGCCGCCGGTTGTTCGGACCGCTGTGGCTCAATAGGAGATCACTCGGACTTCGGATAACTGCCGAGCACTTTGACAAAGCTGCAATGGTTGGCGAGCAATTCAATGGCTTTGGCAACGGTGGGCTGGTCGGAATGACCGTCGCAGTCGACGAAAAAGAAGTATTCCCAGGCTCGGCGCTTGCTCGGTCGCGATTCGATCTTGGTCATATTGATCTTGAACCTTCGGAATGGGGCCAGGGCCTTGTGGAGAGCTCCGACTTCATCCTTGATGCTGAACATGACACTGGTGCGGTCGTCCCCGCTCGGTGGACCGCACTGACGGCCTAGCACAAGGAACCGGGTGGCATTGGCGGAATTATCCTGAATGTCCCGCTCCAAAACCGGCACCCCATACTGTTCTGCCGCCAGGGACCCGGCAATGGCCCCTGTGCCGGCTTCCTTGGCAGCCAATTCCGCCGAGCGGGCGTTGGAACTGGTCTCAACCAACTCAACCTGGGGATAAACCCGCTGAATCCATCCGCGGCATTGGGCCAGGGTTTGGGGATGCACGTAGAGGCGACGGATGGCATTGGGCGCTTCGCGACTCACCAGGCAGTGCGAAATGCGCAGGACAATCTGGGAAACAATCTTCAAGTCGCTGTCGACGAACATGTCCAACGTGTGGGTGACGGCACCCTCGGTGGAATTCTCCACCGGCACGACTCCATAATCCGCCCGCAGTTTGGAGACCTCATGAAAAACATCGGTGATGGTCTTCTGGGGAGTGTATTTCAAACTCGCCCCAAAACGTTTGATGGCTGCCTCGTGGGTGAAGGTGGCCACGGGGCCGAGGTAGGCGATGGTCAGGCTTTTTTCGAGAGAGAGGGCGCTCGACATGATCTCCCGATAAATGGCCCGGAGCCCTTCGTGGGTGATTGGGCCTGGGTTGCTGCGGGTGATCTTCTCAAACACCGCCTGTTCGCGGTGCGGCGCGTAGATTTCTTCGCCCGCCTTCAACTTGATCGAACCGATTTCCAGCACATGCCGGGTTCGTTCGTTCAAGAGTCGGACGATTTCCTCATCCAGGCGATCAATGGCTTGACGGTGCTCTTGCAGACTCATGCGGTCGGGAAGCATGCCCCGAATCCAGCGCAGGGCGAAATCCAAAACTTTTCCCCCATCTACCTCGAGAGTTGTGGATGAGGTTCAACCGGACATTCGAATCCACAGTGCAGGATTTGGTTGTCGCCATCGGCAGGGTGTTGGACCACCCCAATGCCAAGCTCCAATGCGCTCTTGACTTGTGCGGCCCTCCGGTACCTGTCTCAGTGGGAACGGTGGCGCTACTAATAACAAAATACGCTATTCCCAATGAAGAAGTGCACTTATTGCGGAAAGAATTACCCTGAGCAGACTCAGGTTTGCCCGACCGACGGGTATCCACTCGAGTCTGATCAACCGCCCCCGATTCCCGATCCTTCGCTTCCCCCTCCACTCCCGGAACCCTCGTGGTTCGACGCTCAGTTTATGCGGACACCGCACTGGGCGTTTGTTCTCGCTGCAATGTGCATTGCATTGCCCCTGCTGATCATTAGCCTGCTCGGAATGGCGGTATGCAAGGAGCCAAAAGCGCGCCAAAACGCCCGCTTTGCCGCAGGTGTTAGTGTCGTCGTGATGATTTTTCTTCTGTTTTTCCAGTGGTGCTTTAGACGCGCCATGGCGGAAATGCGGTGAAGGTTACACCTGATTTGTCGAACTCCATCGGTGCCAATACAACGAGACGATTTTGGCGCAAAAAGCTGCAGGCTATTTCGGCACCACGACACTAAATCCGAGCCTTGATGGCACGGATGCCCCGGCCTAGTATTGGCACGTGCTCAAACAAGCCAGCGGTACTGTCCCAATAATCCTGATGGACGACCACCCGGCCCGTAGCGTCAAAACGAATCAGGGTGATCCCAAGGGTCCGGAGTGTCTCACCCTTGGCGATTGACTTCAGCCGGGTGTCCATCACCCATCGGAAATAGTAAAAGCCATCGCCACTCCGGGTGACGTCATCAAACTGCACGGTCAGGGATTCCGTGTTCTTCATGGTCTTGAGGAAGTAGGCCTGGATGTTGGTCGCACCGCGCACCGTCTTGAGGGTGTCGTTGAACCAGGCGTCGGGCGCGTACACAGCCAGGGTGTTCGATTGAATGGTTTCGACCGTCCAGTTGCCCAGGAATCCTTTCAATCGGTCAATGGCCTCCCGTTCCTCTCTGGACCCCATCGTTACAGTCGGTTCCAAGCGCTTTTCGGCGATGACCATTCGGAAGCCAGCGGCATGATCAGCCTCCCGGGGAGCCACACGACAGGCGGACAAACCAACACCCGCTCCGATGACAGCCACCCCGATGACTAGCCCCAGCCAACTTCTTCGACGCTTCATGAACCAAAATGCCGTTGGATGCCGCGGTGGCAAGCACCGGCATGGAGATTCAGCTTCGCTCCGTCCGGTTCGCGGGGTTACCTTGGAAAAAACCACCTATGAAAAAGCGCACCTGGAGAATCGCGGGGATCAATTTCGATCACTTTCACATGGGGGACCTCCTCCGCATGGCCGCCGAGCATCCTTCGGCCGAAATCGTTGGCATCAGCGACCTTCAGCCGGAACGAATGAAGGAGGCGGCACGCAACTTCGGCCTTGGCCCGGACAAGGTCTTTACGGACTACCGCGCCTGCCTGGAGAAGACCAAGCCGGATGTCGTGATCCTTTGTCCCGCCGCGGCACAGCACGGAGAATGGGTCAAAAAAGTGGCTCCCTACCAGACGCACATCATGGTCGAGAAGCCGTTTGCCGCCAGTTTGAAGGAAGCGGACGAAATGACCCGGCAGGTGGCGACGGGAAAGACCTTGATGATCAATTGGCCTTCCCAATGGGCGCCCTCGCATCGGCGGGCCCATGAACTGATCATGACCGGCAAGATCGGTGAGGTCCTCAACGTGTGGCACTTCGGTGGCAATCGGGGTCCGCTCTGGCATGGGGCTGACAAGCTGGAAAAGACGGCCGCCCAGGTGTCTGCCGAGAAACCGAATTCCTGGTTTTATAAGAAGGCCCATGGCGGGGGTTCGCTGCTCGATTATCTTGGGTACGGCACCACCATGGGAACCTGGTTCCGCGGTGGAATTCGCCCGTTGGAAGTGACTGCGATCACCGCCGGGGATCCCGGACTTGAGGTGGATGAACACAGCATCGTGGTGGCCCGCTATTCCCAGGGGTTATCCAAGTTTGAAACCCGATGGGGCACCTTTACCGACCCATGGACCATCCAGCCTCAGCCGCGCTGCGGATACATCATCGCCGGAACGGAGGGGACCATTAGTAGCTATGACTACGACGAATATGTGACGCTGCAAACTCGGAAGAAGCCAGAGCCGCATGCGGTTCCCGTTCCACCATTGAAAAAACCCGGAGTCAACCCGGTTCAGTACCTCTTGCACTGCCTGCAGTCGGAGCAGCCCTTGGAAGGTCCAGTAAGCTTGCCCATCAGCCGGATTGGTCAAGAGATCGTGGATGCGGCGGTTCGCAGCGCCAAACTCAAGAAGACAGTCGTCCTCCCCGTGTAGGAAAGACACAATAGAACCTAAGCAATAGAACCTAGGTAAACACTTAGCTCTTCAGCGTCATCTGGACCGTCTGGGTCAGGCGGGCGAAAAAGCTCTGCTTCTTTGCCTTCGTCGTCTGCACCCCTGGAATCGACTCACATCGAGCGTTGCAGTCCGGACAAAACAGAAGCGTCCCGGCGGTTCCTCCCGCCAGTTTGGTGGATCGGAGGGAGGGCGTTGCAAAAAAGCCGGGACATTTGACGACGGCACCGCAGCCACCCAATGCCTGGTGGGTGGCCGGCAGGCCGGGATTTCGTGAGCAGGCCAGAGTTCCATCACCCAGCGTCTGGACCTGACCCGCTGCCTGCGCGAGTTTGGGAGCTGCAGCGGTCGGGACCTTGATCTCGACCGCTTCGGCCTCCAATTGAAATTCAACCCCTCCGAATTGCAGGGAATAACCCGGGATGGCCACCGAGTCGATAACCGCTTCGCCGTTGAGAAATGTACCGTTGGTCGATTGCAGGTCGCGAATCCGCAGTCCTCCATCTTCGGGGAGGATGGTCAATTCCGCATGAAAACTCGAAACGCTGGGATCGTTAAGGCAGAGTTGATTTCCTGGATTCCGTCCCACGGTGGAGGTACGCGAGCACAGCTCAAAGCGGACGGTTGGATTGCTGGACTGAAGAATATAGCGGACCATAAGACAATAAAAGGACGATAAATATTTAGCGCCAAGAATTCTTAATATTTACGACGAATTGACTTTCGCTAAACGTCGTAAATTGTCGATTGGAATATGCGGGCCTCATTCCAACGCCGCTCCAATCAACGGCGAATGGACGGAGTAAGTTCGAAGATTGTTCATTGTTCTTCCAGGTAAACGAATCTCGGAAGAATTCCTTAGGAACGAATGCATAAAAAACCCCGGCCGAGAAATTCTCGACCGGGGATTGCCATTCAACCGTTGGGCGCGGATATCCCGCGTCCCGGTGGCGCTACTTGTGCTCGTCCTTGGGCTTGAAATCGGTGTGGCACGACTTGCAGTTCACAGCTTCCCGGTACAAGTCGAGGGCACCCGGCTTTCCGGCTTCCAATGCCTTGGCCGAAGCCAGCAGGGCGCTGGCCTTTTTCTTCCACTCGGCTGCATCCCCTTGAGGAGGGTCATTGAGGGGTAGGGAAGTGTAATACTCGACCAGTTTCTTAAAATCAGCAGGGGTGCCTTCACCTTTGCCGACCTTCTTACCAATGGCTTCATCGCCCTTATGTAGGGCCTTCATGATTTCCTTGATGGTGTATTTCGGTTTGGGGGCGGCCCAACCCGTCAAGGGTACGAGAGTGGCAGCGGCCACGGTGCCGATGACGATCCGAACAGCGATGGATGGATGCTTCATAGGGGATTTTGGATACGAGCGACCTCGGAATGGGATTGGCCATTCCAAGTAGTCGCGATCAGCATGATCAAGCTTCCAAATCGAGGGCAAGCCAGAAGCGGCGTGGTTCATCGGAAGGGAACACCGCCAAAATCAGACTTGAAGCGATGCCATGAACCGGACGTGAGGGTGACGAAGATAACAACGGTGGAAAAGCCTTGGCCTGTGGGTGACATCGGAGGTGATCCGAACCGCCGCGGTTCACCAGGAGGTTCGCCCTACCATGGTCTTTCAATTGTTCGATGTAACTAATTGAATACCAGCCACATTAGTAGGGCTAGGCTCCTGCCGAGCCGCGGCGGTTCGGATAGAATTCAGTTGGCAGAGCGTTCCCGAACTTGCTGATTCGGCAATCGGACAAGGCCACACCAGCAACCGGCCACGGCCACGGTCGCTGCCAGACCCCAAAACAGGGGGCGGTAGGAGTGTGTCCATTCCCGAACTTCAGCAAAAACGACCGGTCCCAGGGCGGATGCCAGAACAGTGGTCACCTGAGCGGCCCCTTGGATGAGTCCGAGTTGGGCGGGACCAAAAGCGCGTCCCCAAACGGCAAAGAACAAGACCATCACAAATCCGCCGGAGACGCCCATGGCTACAGACTGAATCCAGAGTTGAGTTCGATTCTCCACAAACAAAAAGGCGACAAGGCTGGCGGCGAGCAAGGCCATGGTCCCCGCCATCAACCAGGAGAGTCGAATGCGGTTCGTCAGCCAGCCCGCCAAGAAGTTGCCCGTCAGGCTCGAAAGCGCCGTCACCGCGAGGACCGTGTGGAAATCTCCCACAGTGAAGTTTCTCTCCAGGAAGATGGCTTCGTTGAAGAGGCCGACCCCCGAGGCAATCAGGGCGTAGAGTGCGGCTCCGATGGCAAACGCCCAAAATGCGGAGGAGCCCAGCGCCTGACGAAATGAGACGGAGGCCACTTGGGTCTCACGTACCGCACCATCTCCAGACGATTCCGGCTCGCGTTTCCAGCCCAGTTCTTCGGGTCCTCTGCGGAGGAAGAGGGCGGTCACGGGTGCGAGGCCGAACACCAACAGCCAGCTAACGGTCCGCCAGACGACCCGCCAGTCCTGCGTCTTGACGGCGTCTCCTGCCAGAAGAAAAGCAATCGCGAATCCGACGCTCAAAATGACCGAATAGATGGACATGGCGAGGGGCAATCGTCGACCGAACCATTGAGGGGCGATACTGATACTCGCTACCGAGAGGGCACTCTGACCCAAAGCTCGTGACAGGGTGAGGACCAGGGCCAGTCCCATCACGGTGGAAACCAGGGTCGTTCCCCAGGCGACCAGGCCTAATCCCAGCGCCAAAGCCGTGGTAACCCAGCGGACACCGAAACGGTCGACCAATCGACCGAAACCAACGCAGGCAGAAGCTCCCAACAACGTCGCCCAAAAGTTGATGTTGGCGTACGCGACATTGGTCAGATGGAAGTTTGCCTGCAATTGGGTCGTGATGATCCCGAGGGCCTGACTACGCCCGGGGAAAGTTCCGACCATTGCCAGCGCGGCAATGACGACCTGAACCCACGGAAACAGAATGCGGTTGGTCCGGTTCCAGGCGGACGCCTGAGGGACTGACGAATCAATTGACACCTAGGGAACATTAGAAGGGAGGTAGCGCATTTTCCAGTCTGAGAGGAATCGGAACTCGCCAGCTGCCCCGATTGTTTCAATATGCTCCCATGGCTTCGCGACCTTCCCAAGTTCCGAACGACCACTTCTGGTCTCCTGGAGGTCGGATGACTGTCATCGTCCTCTCCTTCACCTCGATTGCGGCGCTTCTGGTTGAATTCTACGGAATTGTTCCCATGCGCACCTTCACCCTCGGCCTCTTCCTTCCGTCGCTCCTGCTCCTGGGAATCCTGGCGGTTTTCGATGGGCGGAATGGAAACGGAGCGTTGGCGAGGTCCGTTGTTCAAGGGTGCCTGGGTGGCCTGATCGCAGCCGTGGCCTACGACCTTTTCCGTCTGCCGTTCGTCTTTGCCTCACCCTGGGGCCTGGACGCTTGGGTCCCGGCCCTGCCGCTATTCAAGGTCTTCCCCCGTTTTGGGGCTCTGATTCTCGGTGAGCCCATGGAACAGGTTCGGTATTCCATGGCTGATCAATGGGTTGGGTGGTCCTACCATTTCAGCAATGGAGCCACCTTTGGGGTCCTCTACCTCGCCTCCATCGGTGATCCCAGGCACCGTCATTGGGCTTGGGCTGTTGTCATGGCCGTCGGTTTGGAATTGGGTATGCTATTTACTCCGTACCCGGTCTATTTTCACATCCGCGTTACCGGTACCTTTATTGCCGTCACCCTGTCGGCTCATCTCATTTTTGGCGTCGTTCTAGGGCAGGTGACGCGGTTTCTTGCCCTTCGAAAAAAACCGTTGGCGTCCATGGAATGACGAAAGTTCAGGGGGTCGAGGCTCGTCGAAGGCGGTCTCGAATGCCTTCCCATTGCGGAGAGGATGGAGGTTCTTCCACGATGATCCATTCGGCCCCGTCGTCATCGCAGGCGTGCAACTGACCGTAAAGCGCTCGGGCGTAGGCTTCGGCATCGTCGGGGACCACATGGATATGCGGTAGCTGACCGCTCAACGGAATCTGCCGGTAGGCGATAACCCTGACGGTTCCCGGGAGGATACCCGCCTTTGCCAGGCGCTGATATAGTTCGGTTTCGTCGGTCCAACTCCAGACCATCAATCGACCGCGGGGCGCATAGTGACGGGCCAGCATGCCTGGGCTTCGGAGGACCTCGGACAGTGAAGGTGCCTCTTCTCGGTCAACCGGGGAAGGAGGGGAGGCGGGACCAGTGTCGATGCGAGACGCAGTCGCTTGTATGGCGGCGGCCGAGATCATGCCAGGCCTCAAGACCACGGGGGTTCCACGGGTCACATCGACCACCGTGCTCTCGATCCCCACGTTGCAGTCACCCCCATCGATAATCAGCGCGAGGCGATCCCCCAATTGGCTGGCCACATGCGCAGCGCAGGTGGGCGACAATTGATTGGCCAGATTGGCGCTCGGCGCGGCCAAAGGAAAACCGGTCAACTGAATGACCGCAGGCATCAGGGGATGCATCGGCCAGCGGAGGCCAACCGTATCGCCGCCGGCAGTGACCACATCCGGAATTGCCGTCGACCGCCTCACAACCAGCGTTAACGGCCCCGGCCAAAACTCATCCGCCAATCGGTCGGCGAGGCCGGGCCATTCGTCGGCAAGTTCCCGAGCCATCCCGCGTGAGGCGATATGGACAATGATGGGATTTTCCGCCGGCCTTCCTTTGAGCGCGTAGATGCGGGCCACGGCCTCCCGGTCCAATGCATTCGCGGCAAGACCATAAACGGTTTCGGTGGGTAAACCGATCAACTCCCCCCGGCGAAGCGCTTCGGCAGCTCGTTGCACTGCCGCAGCAAAGAGTGCCGGGGTATGCGTGGGAAGGATTTCGGCCACAGTGAAAAGTCGGAATCGAGTGGGGACCTTTAGGAGAATGGACTATCTCCACGGACGAAATCCTTCGACGAGCGGCGGCCAGTTGGGGAGCTCCGACAATTTCACGGCACCCCAAGTGCTGCATAGGTAGCCCAGAACACCGTTTGTCCGATGAGCCAGGCCTTCACGGTTCAGGGCGTCCACGGCCGCCATCGTCTTCCATCCCGTGGGCCACACGCGGAATCCATGACCGGTCAACTCGTCAATCGAGCCGTACTTCTTGGGGCGTCCTTCGTACTTATCGAGCGTCTCGTAGTGCCAATCACAGAGGATAATATCGCGCGGAATTTGTAAAATGGCGGCTGCCGTTCCATTGGTGGCGGATTCCCACTCGCCATAGCCCATCGTTCGGGAGTCCAAAAGTCGATCCGCCCATAGGAGCAAATCCAGGTGACGTTCACCCACGAGGTGGCGATGCATATCTTGGATGGATTTGGCGAAAAGTTGTGCGGGATTATGTCCTCGACACCACCGACAGTCCGGCGACGCGATCAGGAAGACCTCGTCCATGCCGATGTGCATGGCGTCGGCTTGAAATGCCTCCGCAATCTCATCCATGAGCGAAAAGGCAAGGGCATTGACCCGGGGATGCTGGGGGCACCAACTACGGCAGTAAATTCCTTCGTTCTGTGGGTATTTGTCCGGAGTCTCATCGAACTCGGGATGAAGTCGAAGCAGCGGAAACGTCTGTTTGGCCCAGGATTGATGGCCCAAACAATTAAACTGCGGAATCAACCGAACTCCATGCTGATGACAAACCGTTGTCAGCCGAAGCGCGTCTTCGCGAGTCAACACCGACCCTTCCCTCATTTCCGGATGGGCGGAGAAGGCGAAATTGAAGTCCACCTCCAGGATGAGGACGTTCATGCCGTTGGTGGCGAGCGCTGGAACGACGGCTTCCACCTGATGGGCATCATTGGCCGAGCGTGCGAGGACATGGACGCCCCGCCATACCGGATTGGAGGCGCGCCACTCCTCGATCCACGACGACGCCCGGGCAGCGCCCGCCAGGCAAAGCGAGGCCAGAATCACCCGGGCTGTGAAGAGAAAGGTTGGGTGTGTGAAACGCATGCCCAAATTCTGACAGCCCGAAGGCCTCTTGAACAGAGGCGGCTACGGCTCCCGGTTTTAACCTACTTCGCGAGGAACCACTTGGCTCGGAGGTAGACCGGTATCAACGATTGCTCCTCCCTGGAAAGGTCGCCCCCCACGACCAGCACTTCCGAAAGATTGCCCGTAAAGAAGGCCCCATCGGTCGGAGACATGACTCCGATCCGCGGCCGCTTGAGAGCCCGGTCCTTGAAGGGACTCTGCAGCCATCGCGGCCCTCCAGTCTCCAGCAGTGGCACATAAGCCTGGATACCCACCTTATAGTCAGGGTCCGTCCCGTTGCTGGTCGTGAACAGTCGGGGATTCTTCTCCGGCTTCGAGGATGGTTCCGGATTGCTAAAAACAACAAAAACCATCCCCGATTGATTGGTTGCCGCCAGGTCCGGCAGGTCCAGTCGCGTCATTGATTTTTGGTCAAAACGAAGGGTGGGATGGCCGTTCAGACCCGATCCTACATAGGTTGGTCGGTAACCGGCCTGTTCTTGAACCGCCGCTCGCCCCTTGTGATTCTTGTCGCGCCACGATTTCACCCGACCAGCCGGGTCCAGTTCCGCAGACCCGGGTTCCGACGCATCGAACCAGGCCAGGATTTTGTTCCGAAGTCGTTCAGGTAACAGGTTTTCGGCGGAACCAAGAACCAGGTCGCCGCCATTCCTGCTGAGGTCATAGGTTGCGCCGGCCATCCAGCTCCACGTCCGTGATAACGAACCCTCCTTCGACGCCAAGGTCACGGAAACGCGAACGGTGTTCGGAAGTGGTGCCTTCATGCCGAGCGCCACCATCGGAATCCGCCATTCGCAGGTCCATGCGTCCTGCCCGACCACTGCCTTGTACTCGAGGCCCGAAATGGTTGCCCCGCTCTGTTCGTCGGCCAAATCATCCGGGTTCAGCACAGAAAAACTCCCATCGGGCCAACCACGTACGACGAAGAGACGGCGTTCGGCAGGAGATGGGCTCGATGGAAGGGCGATTTCAATGGCGTCGGAGCTTCCCCAATGGCGGTCTTCGCTGCCTCCTGCAATCACTCCTTTGACGTTGCTTCTGGCGGCGATGTAGAGGGCCTCGTCGTCCTGGGCAAACCAGGTTTCACCCATCCCGGTTTTCATCGGGATACCGTCGAGCGACTGGCCGATGATCAGCGGGGGCCACACCCATTCCTTCAGATCGCCATCAACCACGGGACGCGTGGAAGGACGTTGAGCCATCCAGGCGGGTCGAACCCGACCGCCGATCTCACCTGGGTCGAACGGAATCCTCGCGGGTTGGCGTCGCCGTTCGGAGCTCAATGTCCTGCGAGGAAGGCTCTGTTCGCGACCGGGACTGGACTCATTGACCGTCATCCATGAGTCGGGCTCAAAGGCCCGCTGGAGCAGCAGGTTCGTCACGATGCCGATCATGGACCTTCCGGGAGCCTGTAGCTTCAAAAACAACGGGTGGACTCCCTGCACTGGTTCCAATGGAGTCACCAATTCAAGATAGCGACCACCTCCGGTGAATTTGGGAAATAAAGTGCCGATGCATTCCCCGTTCGGATGATCGATGCGCACCTGCAATTGCATCTCCCTATTCGTGGGGTCAAAGGTCCCCAGATACTTTTCGAAACGGACATACTCCAGCTTTCCAACCCAATTCCCGTCTGCGGCCGATGCAACCAGGAAAACGTCGTGGGTATCCTTGGCCGCAGGGTCCAGGTCGACAACAGCCTCTTCGAAGCGCCACGTGCCACTCCGATGCGGGACATCTGTTTGTCGGAGACTCAACTGCCCCACCAAAGGACCATTCGTGGCATCCATACGAACGTCCACCGTTCGTGGAGCCGGGTTGGTATTGCCGAAAGCAAGCCGCAGCCTCCGATACCCTGCGCCAAAAGGGACACGATCAAACTTCGCCCAGGCACCTGAATTCATATGAACCGTGTGGGATTCATCCCGAAGCCCTTCTCCGCCATTTCTTCGTTCTACCTCAATGACCAGCGGATCGCCGGGCACCTGATGCCGGGGTCCTGTGCGCCGGACCGGTGTTTTCGGAAGGGAAGGGGAGTCCGAGCTGAATCTAAAGACCAGGGAACTCCATCCTTCTCCAAAATCGACGTCACCCAGTGCGAGTGTATCGCCTGCGGCCATAGCCACAGTTGGGTCCGGCAGCTCCCGTCCCTCGCGGAAATGCTTTAGGATGGGTAGGGCCTTGGATTGAATGGGCGGCCAGCGAATGAGGGGCGGGGGACTTTCAAAATCATGACCAAACCGGAACGCCTTTCCCCCTGGAAAGTCCGTCGGCCTGAGTTCGTCGCTCGTCCGGGTGAATAACCCACGGAAGGCATTGTTGGTGATCTCAGTATTGTAGTTCGGCGTATTCAGAAAAAAAACACTCTGTGCGGTTCCGGGTTTGGCCCAGAAAAGGTTGTTACGGATTTCGACGTCGCGCGACCCGTTGTCGAGATAGATCATGCCGAGCAACCCCAGCCGCATGGCGGTCAGGTCGTGATTGTCGTGCATCACGTTACGCGCGACCAGTGTTCTCAATCCATTCAAGGTTCCGCCACTGCTAAAAAAGCAGGTAATGAAGCCCGCGTCCCGGTTGAAGAGTTGTCCGTCGTGGATATGGTTGTGGGCAATCAGCGACGCCATGTAGTCCATCGGCTGCCGGTTCCATGAGGCAATGGTCGTTCCGTTCCCGCGAATGTTGAAAAAGTGGCCCGAGGAGTTTTTCATGGTATTGAATGTAACCACGTGACCGCCGAGCAGTTGATGCTCCGTCTCAAAATAGTCGGCAAAGCCATCGCTGACCGCGTTCATTGTGTGTCCTGCATAGGCGACCTGGTCAATCAGGCAGTTATGAACCGTATGATGGTAACCCCGTATTTGGATGCCTGCTCCCGCACTGATCCGGATGGTGGAACTGATGATTCCATTATCACGCCCGCTGATGAAGATGCCGGCCTCTCCAGCAGATACCGTGTCCCGGCCCTGTTCCGGTTTGTCCATGGCATAGGCCCGAGTATAATGCGATATGTGGTCAAACTCACAGTGTTCAATCAGGCAATCATAGCAATCCTCCATCCGAGCAGAGGCGGCGTGGACACGAAATCCACTGATAGTGATATAAGATTTTCCATAAAGATTAAAGGCCAGAGGGCGTGCCTTTGCCTCAATCCCGGTGGGTTCTCCTCCAGCCAATGGAATTAGGTAAAGCGTGTCGTCCTGCCAGTGCCATTCCCCGGGTTGGTCGAGAGCGTTCAAATGGCCGATGATCATGCCGCGGCCAAATTCCTGATCAAAGAAGTTGTCGCCTGTCAACCACCACTGGCTCGAGCGCCCCCCAACCATGATCTCCCCGTCCTTCGAGCTTTCAATAACCCCCGATTGTGCTATCCATCCCCCCCAATGGACCCCGAGATAGATGGCACCCTTCCAGAAATCGGGCGGCTGGTTTCGCAGGAGGGGGCTGACCACTCGTCCCGGACGGTTGGTCCCATTGTCGAGGGGAATCGAGAATTCACCAAAGGTCGGCCACAAGGGCGAAAGTCCATCGACGGGCATTTCGAGGTTTGGACCCGGCTTGTTGGGAAATCGGGCTTCAATCATATCCTGATTGCCGCTGAAAACCTGGTTCCTGCCGATTCCCAATGTCCATTTCATGGTGGCCTTCCAGATATTGAGCGGACCATCGGTGCGCACCCAACGGTCAATCGGTTCGCAACCCGTGATGATTGGAGTCTCGCCTGCAAACGCCTTGACGTGAATCCGCTGCCTCGGTGCCCCACTTCTCGGAAAAGTGACCCGCTCCCGATAGGTTCCGCCCCGAACCCAAAGTGTGTCCCCTGCCTGCAGTCGATTCACCCCGTTCTGTATGTGGGCAAACGGTTTTTCCTGAGTGCCGGGATTGCTATCATTGCCCTCTGGACTGACATAAAACTCCGAAGCACAGCTGAACCAAGCCAACGCCAACCACAAAAGGGGCAGAAGGATGGAAGTCGGGTTCGAACCAAATTTCATAGTAGATAAGGACTGGTCGTGGAGCTAGACCAGCGGTACTTTACAGGGATGTGTTCTGGAAATCCATCCGGTATTCACCCGATGGGACGAACACCCTCGCCCTGAATGATCTGCATCCGTTTTCGCTTCCGAATCCTCCTCATTTCGCTGCTTTTTGCTGCGGGACTTCACGCCCGCCCGGCACCAACCACGAATATCCTCCTGATTCTTGCCGATGATATGGGCTTCTCGGATTTGGGATGCTACGGCGGTGAGATAGCCACACCCCACCTGGATGGCCTTGCAAGTGAGGGACTCCGGTTTTCGCAGTTTTACAATACCGCCCGCTGTTGGCCGTCGCGTGCGGCTCTATTGACCGGGTATTATGCGCAGCAGGTGCGCCGCGATACCGTTCCCGGGATTCCCAGTGGCATGCAGGGAAGGCGCCCCACATGGGCCCCGCTCCTTTCGAAGCGACTTCACGCATTCGGCTATCGTTCGTACCACTCCGGCAAATGGCACCTCGACGGCCTGCCGATGGACAACGGCTTCGATCACTCTTACAGCCTCAACGATCACGATCGCTATTTCGCCCCCAAAGAACATACCGAGGATGGCCGCCCCTTGCCGCCTGTTACTCCCGGTAGCGGTTACTACGCCACCACCGCCATCGCGGAGCACGCCATTCGATGCCTTCGCGAACATGCCTCCCGATATCCGAATCAGCCGTTCTTCTCCTTTGTCGCCTTCACATCACCTCACTTTCCGGTTCAGGCACCGCCCGAAGACATCGCCCGCTATCGGGACCGTTATCTGGACGGATGGGACTTGCTCCGGGAGCAGCGATGGAGCCGCATGCGGGCGCTCGGGATTGGCGGCAGTGCCTTGTCTGCGATGGAGAGGACGGTGGGGCCGCCTTATGATTTTCCAGAGGCTCTGAAGCAACTGGGAGACAATGAGGTGAACCGGGCCGTACCGTGGATGTCACTTTCCCCGGCCCAGAAGCGGTTTCAGGCGGACAAAATGGCCGTCCACGCAGCCATGGTGGACCGGATGGACCGGGAAATTGGCCGCATTCTGGAGCAGGTTCGGGCAATGGATGCGGTTCAGAATACCATCGTTCTCTTCCTTTCCGATAATGGGGCCAGTGCCGAAATGATGGTCCGGGGCGACGGGCACGATCCCGATGCCCCATGTGGCACGGGTGCCACATTCCTGAGCATTGGCCCCGGATGGTCCAGCCTTGCCAACACGCCATTCCGTCGACACAAGACTTGGGTTCACGAAGGGGGTATTTCCACTCCGCTGCTCGTCCGATGGCCGAAGGGTATTTCCACGGCGGGACAAATCCGGAACACCCCTGCCCATATTGTCGATATCGTTCCCACCTTGTTGGAATCGCTTGGCCTCGCCGCTTCCTTTCCGGGTCATTCCTCCGCGCCGACGTCGCCTGGAATCAGCCTTGTTCCGATCTTTGCAGCCGATGGTGCCGTCCGTCACGAAACCCTCTGGTGGCAGCACGAGGGGAATCGCGCGCTGCGGCGCGGGCCATGGAAAATCGTCGCAGCCGGCGAGGACAGTCCTTGGGAACTCTATGACCTGACCACCGATCGGTCGGAGTCGCAGAATCTCGCCGAATCGAATCCGACGCTCGTCTCGGATTTGTCGGCTCAATGGCAAAAGGAAGCCGCCGACTATGCCCGCATTGCCCGTCAGGAACCATCGTCGCCCTATCCAGCATGGAGGCATTCGGGTTCCCTCCATGTATTAACGACTGAACATGGTGCGAATCTTCCTGCGTCGGCCCTTCTTGAGGGTTTCCCATTGCTGGTACGATTGCACCGCGACTTCTTTGACTTCCGACAGGCCAAGTCCCGTGGGGAGGATATTCGATTTGCCACCTCCTCGGGGCGCACCCTCCCATGTCAGGTGGTCGAATGGGACCCGGAACGGGGAACCGCCAGTATCTGGGTCCAGATGCCCATCATTCGGGGGCAGGAGCAGCGGGAACTCCGTCTCTACTGGGGAAATCCCAATGCTGGAGCGGATTCCATCCCCGTTTTTGACGCATCCAACGGCTACCTCAGCGTCTGGCATCTTGGGGGTGAAGTTCGGGATGAAACGGGAACCTTGGAATCCAAGGACGAGGGCACAACGGTAGTTCCCGGCCTGATCGGCAAGGCGCGTCATTTTGCCGGAGGCCAGGGCATCTTTTGCGGGGAGAGCATCCAAAATTACCCCTCCGGCAATGCACCTCATTCCACGGAAGCCTGGGTCCGACTGGAACGGGCGAATACGACCCTTATCGGATGGGGCAATGAGGGAGGAGGAAGAGGAAGCAAAGTCCGAATGCAAGTCCGGAGCCCCGCCCACCTGCACATCGATAGCGACTTTTGTGACGTGAAGGGCGACTCCAAGCTCCCCCTGGGTGAGTGGCTTCATGTGCTGCATACCTATGATGGCCACGACGGACGCATCTACATCAATGGTCACCTCGACGGCGTTGCCACCCGGCACATGGACATCAAGAGTCCCGCCCGCCTTTGGATCGGAGGTTGGTATGGCCAGTACGATTTCGTGGGCGATATCGACGAGGCCCGCGTCTCCCTGGTTGCCCGGTCCGCCGACTGGGCCCGGATGGAATATGAAAGTCAAAAGTCACTCCAAACGGCGGTTGGTATGCTGGAACAGGAGGGCCCCTCGTTTTCGGTGACGCCTAAAGTGGCCGAAGTCAACGAGGGCGGGGCGATCGACTTTAACGCGAGTGCTGGAGGTGTAAGGAAAATCTCCTGGACACTTCGGAGGAACAATACGGAAACCGTGTTGGCGGTTGACCGCACCCACTTCACCCTCCGTCCCGGTCGAATCACCGGCGACCAGGACCTCATCCTTCGGGTTCGAGCCGTGGACGCCAATGGCATCCTGACCAATGAAATCCCAATTCGCGTCCGTGAATCCATCCCCGATCCCATCGTCCGCCTGCAGGTCCCTCCTCGATGGGATGGACGGACCCCTCTCGAATTGACGGCGACGTTGGATCATACGCATGCCCTGGAGGCGGCCGGAGCGACCAACCTCCATTGGACCTGGGGCATCTCCAATCTGGCGGTCATCCATGAGGACCACGGACCTATCCTGCGCCTTATCCGAGCGCAGAACTCCGGGCTGCTGACCCTCACCGTCACGGTCGACAACGGCGGCCAGTCCGTGATGCGGTCTGCGACCCTCCAAGTGTCGGAGCCGGACCGCGACCCGTGGGTCGGGCGGGTGGCCAATCCGGAGGAGAAACCGGAGGACAATCAGTTTTATCCGCGCGACGATCAAAATCGAGGGCTCCTGGTGGACAATGGGACTTCCGGTGAAGTCGATGGCACTCTGATTCTTCGCGTCACGCGGGATGGCAGGAAGTTCGCTGAAGAAAAACGGGTGGTTCGTGCCCATCAAGCCTATTCCTTCGCTGTCCCTTTGCGCCCCGGATTGGTTCGTTACGACATGGTTTTGGAGCTCCAGAAGGGTCGGGAAATCCAGGTGATTCACTCGGCAACCAATCTGGTGTGCGGCGATGCCTTCGTCTTGCAAGGGCAATCGAACGCGGTCGCGACCGATTGGGGCGACGACGAACCGACGTTCCACAGTGAATGGATTCGGACCTTCGGCAGCATGTCGGGCGACCCCGATGGATTCCGCGGATGGGGAAATGCCGTTCATCGCCAGCGGGACGGGGAGCGATTCCAGATTGGTTACTGGGGCATGGAATTAGCCCGTCGACTTGTCGAGGCCGAACAGATTCCCATTTGCATCCTGAACGGGGCAGTTGGTGGTACTCGGATCGACCAACACCAGCGAAATCCGCTCAACCCGACGGATACCACCACCATCTATGGTCGATTGCTGTGGCGGGCCCGGGAGGCGCGGCTCACCCATGGCATCCGGGGAATCTTCTGGTACCAGGGGGAAAATGATCAGGGAGCCGATGGGCCCTCCGGCGGATTCGGATGGGAAAATTATCGCCGCGATTTTCTTGAATTGGCTGCTGCGTGGAAACAGGACTTTCCCAATGTCCAGCACTACCACGTCTTCCAAATCTGGCCCAAAGCCTGTTCCATGGGCTTCGGCGGTTCCGACAATCAATTGCGGGAGGTTCAGCGCCAATTGCCATCGGCTTTTTCCCACCTCTCTCTCATGTCGACCCTGGGCATCGAACCTGCAGGTGGCTGCCATTTCCCTTCTGCCGGGTACGCTGACCTGGCGCGGCTGGTGTTTCCGTTGGTCGAACGGGACCAGTATCATCGGAAGTTTACCCAACCCGTAACGCCGCCCAACCTGCTGCTCGCCCGGTCATCCGCTGGGGACAAACTGACGCTGGAGTTGTCGTTTGACCAACCGGTGGTGTGGAAGGATGAACTCGTCGAGGACTTCCGCATCGACGGAAAGCGCGGTGGGGTCCTTTCGGGCACGACCTCAGGTAACACGTTGCTTCTCCGATTGAATCCTGCCAACACGGGCACCGTTCACTCGGTGAGCTATCTGGACGGGGACGCCTGGGAATCACACCGATTATTGCGCGGGAAAAACGGTCTTGCGGCTTTGACCTTTTGGCAGGTCCTCATCGCACACTGAGGAGGGCATCCAACGGCAGGACGCCATGGACTCAGGGTGGCTAACAGCTCCAAACCGGGCGAAATGTGAGAGGCCCGGGCAGGCTGGATACAACCGAGGCTGAATCGCCAGTTGGACCTAAATATCGGTCAGACTGATTGTGGAAACTTGACAGATGGACCGATTTGAAAGTAGCTCTCCAACCTGGATGGTAGGCGGCAAAAGTCATTTTACCACCGAACCGAGGTGCCAGATTGGCTTGGCAGTTTGTTGAGCATGAAAGCGTATTTCACTTATTGGAGAGAGCGCGATGGACTCTACCTTGGACACCTCACGACTATCCAGACCACTGGACTCAAGGTGAGACCCTGGATGACCTCAAGGAGCACTTGAAGGACTTGTTTCAAACCTTTAGCTCCGAGCAGATTCCTGGCATCAGAAGGGTAGACGAGTTGGAGGTGGCAAGCCGCAGCGGTTCCAACCCCCTGCCTGCGGCGCGCCTGGCCAGTCCCGTTTACTTCCGGGCACCCCAGCCGCGGACAAAGCCGACACACTGGGCGATTTCGGGAACGGAGTTATCCCAGTTGTACTCGTACTCCACGCTGATGTTGCCGACGAATCCCTGGCGCTTGAGTTCGGCCAGCACACCACTCATGTTGGTTTGTCCGGCCCCGAACGGAACATCATGCTGACCAGGTCCCATGGCGGGACGTTCCTTGCCGTGAACGCTGATGATCCGGCCTTCGAGGGTCTTCAGGCAGTCCAGAACGTTCAGGTTGCTGGTTTGCCAGTGGCCGATGTCCGCACAGGCACCAATACGGGCATCGTGATTCTTGACCAACGAGACGATGTAGTTCGGATCCCAGACCTTATAATCCGGGTTGTCGGCCCGCCGGGGATGGTCATGATAGCCCACCCGGACGTCGTATTCCTTCACCAGTTTGTCGATGAGGTCAATGGACTCGGTGGACTCGGTCGTGACCGCATACAGTTCCATCTTCCTGGCAAACTCGAAAATCTTCCGGGCGTCCGCTTCGTTGTTGGGAATGCCCACAACCCCATAGTTCACGGCCCGGATTCCGTGCTTGGCCAGCTTGGCTTTGACGAGGGCGATCACTTCGTCGCTGGAATTGTGGTCCCACTTGACTCCCCGCTGGTCCGGGCTGAGGGCCTGACCCGGAAAAAACTCGATGACCTTCGAACCGGTCTGCTCTGTCTTTTCGATGGCCTCGAACACGGTGAATCGGTTGAAGCTATAGGCCTGGCAACCGATGGCAAAGCCGCCAATCCGGCAGCTGTCCGGGATGGGAGTGGCATGTGCCGAGGGGAGACATGAAAGACCGGCGGCAAGGGCCGCCACGGCAAAGTAAGAGCGCATATTCATGGAGGAGTTCAAGTGCGACCAAATCCGCCCCGAAGCGCAAGTCGAAAGAAGCTCGCCAAACAAAGGGACAGGTCAATTGAAATGAATCAGTCGTACAGAGGGACAGGTCAGTTGTAGCAAATCACCAGCGAATGACTCGGCGGTTTTTGGTGATGAGCGGATTTTCTCCTTTGGACTCAGCGTTCGTTCCGGTCCATGCCGCGGGCCACTCCAACCCAGTACAGTAGCTGGAGCATGGCGGTCAGCATCGCTGCCACATAGGTCAGCGCAGCGGCGGAAAGAACCTCGCGGACTCCATCGCTTTCCCGCTCGGTGACAATGCCCAACCGTGCGAGTTGGACCTTGGCCCTGGCGCTGGCGTCGTATTCGACAGGGAGCGTCACCAGCTGGAAGAGCGTGACAATCGAGAAGAGTCCGACGCCCGCCCAGACCAGGTTCACCGCCATGGCGTGCATCGCCCCAGTCAGGAACATGCCGATCATGATGATGAAAAACGCGGCACCACTGGCGAAATTGGTGACCGGCACCAAGGCCATGCGGAGTCCCAACGGGCCGTAGGCCTGCTGATGCTGCAGGGCGTGGCCGACTTCATGAGCGGCAACACCCACGGCCGCAAGACTGGTGCTGTGGTAGTTGCCGGTGGATAAATGCACCGTGTGCGTTGACGGATCGTAATGGTCGCTCAACTCCCCGGCGACCTCCTGGATTCGGACCTGTCCCAGCCCGTTCCGGTCAAGAATGAAGCGGGCGGCTTCGGCGCCTGTGATTCCCCGCTCGGTTCCGATCTCTGAAAACCGGGCGTAGGCGCTCCGCAGCTTCATCTGGGCCCACAACGCCAATAGCATTCCGGGCAGGACAAAAATCAGTTGTCCAAATTGCAGCAAGTGCATGGATCAAAAGGGTCACGGGCCAGGCCTCTTCCTGACCCGTCTGATCCATAGTTCAATCAACAACGGGCTGCAAATGCGCCCGATGTTCCACTCAAGTCGTTGGTGCGGGCTCGGATGGCGCGGCAGCGCTCGGCACCCCGACCACCTTGGAGAGCAATTGGTTCAGTCGTTTGAGCATGGCCCGCGGGTCCTCCAGAAGTCCGGCCGCCAATCGGGCCTGATCGAGCAGTTGATGTGCGACCAATCCAGCGGTTTCGGCATCCGAGGTGCGCAGGGACTGCAACCGAACAACCACAGGATGCCGGGGGTTGAACTCCAGATCGGGCGCTTGTTCGAAGCCCCCCGAACGGTCTTGACCCATTAGTTTCAAGGTCCTGCGCATTGAGCCGGTCATAAAGGAATCCCGTTCCACCACCACCACCGGACTGTCCACCAGACGTTCCGACGACCGGACCTCTTCCACATCCTCACCCAAAGTTTCCTTGAGCCAGGTCGACAGGGATTTGGCGTCCTCCTCCGAAAGCGCACCCGCCCCGGGCGTCTCCAGCTTCAGGTCCGCCCGTTCAGCTCCCTTAAGCGACTTGCCCTCGAATTCCCGGACCCGGTCGAGAACAAATTCATCCACCGGGTCCTCGACGAAGAGCACTTCGAATTTCCGGGCCTGAAACACCTCGTAATAGGGACTGGCCTCTGCGGCCGCCCGGTCGCCTGCGAGCAGGAAATAAATCTCGGTCTGACCCTCGGGCATTCTTTTGACGTATTCTGCCAGAGACGTCTTCTTGCCGGCCTCCGTGGCCGAAGACTCGTAGCGGAGGAGCTTGGCGATCGCGGCCGAGTGTTCGGTGTCGGCCAGGATGCCTTCCTTCAGGTAACGGGCATGTTGGGCGTAGAACTCAGTGTAGGTATCCGGTGACTTTTCAGCCTCTTCCGCCAGAAACTTGAGAAACCGGTTGGTCAGTGCCCGGTTTAACTTCCGAAGCAGCTCGGAGTCCTGCATCCGTTCCCGGGAAACATTGAGCGGGATGTCTTCGCAATCCACCACACCGCGAACAAATCGCAGCCATTCTGGCAGGAGGTGCTTGGGTTTGGCCTCAATCAAAACCTTCCGGCAGTAAAGGTGGACTTCTGACTCGGTCCGTCCCATTCCCGGCAACTCAAAAGAACGGGTGGGGACAAACAGGAGCGCTTGAATTGAAAGCGGTGCATCCGCAGTGAAATGGAGGCGGTAGCGCGGAGCCTCAAAGTCGTGCCCGATATACTTGTAAAATTCGAGATATTCCTCGTCCTTTACCTCATTCTTGGAGCGCGCCCAGATGGCCTGAATCGTGTTGATCTTCTTGGAGTTCAGCTCGATCGGAAAGGTAACGAAGTTGGAGTACTGCTTGATGATCGTTTCCAGCCGTGCATCCGTGGCGAACTCCCTGGCATCGTCCTTCAGATCAAGGACGATTTTTGTTCCTGCGGCGACATCGACTGCGGCCTCGATGGAATACCCTTCGCCACCGTCGCTTTCCCATTTCCACCCCTCGGCTCCCAGTGTCTGGGACCGCGTGAAGACGGTGACTTTTTTTGCCACCATAAAGGCGGAATAAAAGCCGACGCCAAACTGGCCGATGAGCTTTCCGTCCGCCCCTTGTTGTTTCTCCGCCAGTGCCTTCAGAAATGCCTTGGTCCCGGAATGAGCGATGGTGCCGAGGTTTGCAACCAGTTCGTCCCGGGTCATACCCACGCCGGTATCGGTGATGGTCAGGATTCCCGCTGCTTCGTCTGAGACCAGGGAAATGGCGGGACCAGAGGTGCCTTCCACCCCGGCCAGTTGACCGCTGGTCTGAAGAAACCTCAGTTTTTCGCAGGCATCCGCGGCATTCGAAATGAGCTCGCGGACAAAGACCTCGCGATTGGTGTACAGCGAATGGATGACAATGCTGAGCAATTGCTGAATTTCAGCTTGAAAGGAATGTTTTTCGACTTGGCTCATAGGGAACAAAAACCTGCACCCCACCTCCATTCAGAGGTCGAGATGCTTCTCTCTCTTAGTCGTTGTCTGTTCCTTTCTGTCAAGAGGTTCCGGAATACCCGTGCCCCGTCTTGGTGCATTCGGATTGAACAATCCCGCGCCTATCGACTCCATGGGTTAGAAGGATCGGTGGCACCTGACTATTCCCTGAGGGGGCAAGTTCGGGTGTTTTGCACCCGAAAATTTCTGTTTCCTTCCCCTAAATTGGTATCATACTGAACTAAACCATCGAATTGGTCGTCTTATTTGCCCCATGAAATCGCTTTCGTTGCTCCTCACTGTGGCCCTTGCCGTTGCCGCTCACGCTGGTGAAACCTGGACCGCCGACTTCAAGGCCGCTCAGGCCGCTGCCAAAAAGGAAGGCAAACCCATTCTGATCGACTTCACGGGCTCCGATTGGTGCGGTTGGTGCATCAAGATGAAGAAGGAGTCCCTCGACAAGACGGCCTTCAAGGATTTTGCCCAAAAGCAACTGGTGCTGGTCGAAGCCGACTTTCCCAATTCCAAGCCTCAAACAGCCGAAGTGAAGGCCCAAAACGAGGAGCTTAAAAAGAAGTACAAGGTCAGCGGGTTTCCGACCTTTGTGCTGATCAACGCCGATGGCAAGGAACTGGGACGCCAGGAGGGGTATTTGGAAGGCGGTCCTGAAGCCTTCACCGCCGCCATCAAAAGTTGGGTGGCCAAGAAGTAAGCCACGATCGTGGGCACGGATTTTCGCTGGTACCCGGATGCCCCGCCCGGCGAACGTTTTGACTGGGTTTCAGGGGGTGACGATGTGGGGTCCGTGAAGCGGTCCGTGGCCATGATCCGCTCTCCAGGTGATCCATCGGGAGCGGATGGAAATGTCCCTCCCAATTCCACAACTCTTTTTCGCCATTTGCCTTAGGATGTTGCCGTTGCGATTCTGCAACCGAACCTATCCCTATGGCACTTATTCCCTGTCCCGAATGCGGCAAGCAGGTCTCGACCGCAGCGACGTCTTGTCCTGGATGCGGCTTTCCCGTGGCGGAAAAGATTGCCTCCGGTCAGTTGACACCGTCCGCGTCCGGCGGCTCAGCCAACGAGCTCCTGATGGAGGTCCTTCCGTCCTGGTGGGGCTATGTCTGGTACCTGGTGTTCTTCTTTTTGATCATTCCTCCCATTTTGGCTTGGTGGCAGCGCGGAGCGGTTGTCCTCAGGGTTTATCGCGGTCGGGTGGTCCTCGAGCGGGGACGCCTGTCCAAATGTTTCCGGGAATTCATGATCCATGACATTCGGACGGTCGACATCGACCAGAGTTTTTTCGACCGTTTGCTGGGAATAGGCAACCTGACCATCGCGACCGCCGCCGCCACGGACAACGCTGAGTTCATCGAGAATATCCCGAATCCCCATGCTGTGCGGGAACTCATCCTCAAAGAGCGGCAGCGGTGACCGATCGTGCCATCGCGCGTGCGGACTGCTCGAAAGGTTATGGCGAGAAACCGGTGTGCGGTTCCGGCGTTCGAACCGGGGAGCGTGACACCCGGTGTCAAATGCGATTCAAGCTTGGTCATTTCCCGGTCATTCATTGACCTCAGCTGAAATTCGAATTAAGATTTCTTATGGTTTGCCCTATCTCATGAACTTGAACTGTCTAACTTGGCTCGGCTTAACGCCGAACGACGGAATCCCGAACGCCCTTTCCCAACGCATGGTCGGCCTGTTGCCCATCGCCTTGGCTTGGATCATGACGATTGGGCAGGCTCAGGCTCAGACCCATTCCTCGGACATGGATGCCCGCCCTGGATACGACCAGTTGTCGTTGGTATGGGGCCCCACCGATATCCTCGCGGATACCCCCCATCAGCAAATGTCCCTGTGGCTGAACAATCCCGGGTCCTCGTCACTTCCGTTGTGGGGTATCTTCCTCAAATGCCAAATCGGCGGGAGCTTCGATACATTGGACCCAGACCCCTTCCCTCACCCCATATTTACCGGTGCGGACGTCTCCTCAAAGGGACACCTCTTTTCCGGTTATACCACCTGGATCACCACTGCCTACGCGCCCCACATTCTTGAAATGGGCGGGGGATATGATTCCGGAACGGGCACCCTGATCCGGCCTGGTTTGAATTTATTTGCCACGATCGAGATCGATACCACCGGGGTGACCACCTTGGGGCAAAAGTTTGATGTCCAAAGAGCAGATATCTTCTGGAATTCAGAGCTGTCGCCAGCGGAAGGAATTGTACCGTCACAGTTCGACCAGTGGCCATTGACGACGTTGACGGTGGTCCCGGAACCTTCCCAGGCAGCGTACCTTTTCGCCGGCGTGGCCGTGACCCCCCTCGTCTGGCGGCGAATCCAGCGGCAGTGGCATCGTGAGCGGTCGTCGGAATCGCATGCGACGTGAACGAGGCACGCCCCAACGCGATCACCCATCGCCAACCTCCCGGCGAGCCGCACTTCCTCCGGACCACTATTTCGCAGAGGTCGATTCCAGGTAGGCCAGCAATGAGCCCAACTGAACCGGGGTCAGATTGGCCACCAATCCCTCTGGCATGATGGACTGGGCCAACTTCTCGCGTTTGGCCAGGTCACCTTTTTCAATCACGGTAACCGCCCCCACCGCGTTCCGGACCTCGACGGAATCGCCCGCTTCCTTGACCACGAAGCCTTCCACCTGATCCCCGTTTTTCAGGGTGAAGCTCTGCGGTTCAAAGCCTTGGGCGATCTTGGCACTGGGCTTCAGGATCGATTCGCACAGTTCCGTCCGGTTATATCGCGTGGCAATACCACCCAGCATGGGGCCCTTGGGCGGGTCCTTGGGCGAGACCGTGTGGCACACCACACAGCCTTGCTGGAGGAAAAGTTGTTCGCCGACTTTGGCCTCACCGGGAGTGCCAATGGCGGTTTTGACCACCTCCTCGTAGGGCAATGCTGCAATCAGACGTCCATCGGTACCCGACCCGCTCAGACCCAACTGCGTTTGAGCATAGCGGGCGGCCTGAGCCACTGCGGGTGTGGTGCTGTTGACCTGCTCGTTCACCTGGGGTGCAAACTCAGCCGCTCGCAGGCTGCCCACCACACCTAGAAGAGTGGCTGCCGCGTCCGGCTTGGACCAGAGGGCCGCGATGGCTGCCCGCGATTCCTTGTGGACCCGTTCATCCTTAATGACCGTGCTGGTGGCCAGGTTCACCAGAACCGTGGAACCGATCACCCGACGTGCCGGATCGGCGTTTTCAGCCAGTCGGCGGAATTGACCAATATGGTTCCCCAATTCGGCATCCCGGGTGAATTCTTCCCAAACCGACACCAATGGACCGGGCAATGGTGCGGTTCCAGTGGGTTCCGGTTGAACGCGCGCGAGGGGAGCAATGGCACCAATCACGGCATCGAAGTTTTTATCCATCACACTCCGGAGCATCCGAAAAGCCCGGGCCCGATTGACCGGGTCCTCGGTCGGAGCCGTGGCAATGGCGGATAGAGCCTTGACTACGTCCGGTGACGTCGGGGTCTTCGGAGAAAGAAGCGGGGCGATCACGTCCAACCGCGAGCCCGTGTCCTTGCCGGCCTTGGCCAGGGCCAGTTCGGTCATACCGGGAAAGGAAACCTTGGTCTTCAGCAGAGTTGCGACCTGCTCGCGGGCCTCTTCACCGGTGGAGGCTTCGAGCCGTCCGCGCAGGGCGGTCTCTATGGTGTCGCTCAATTCCCATCGAACGGGCAGATACAGGGGGCCGCTGGTGTCGGGCCGGGTGCCCCACCACATGTTCAGCCCGGTGTAGGGCGCTTCCTGGGTGTCGAGACGGCAGAGCGCCTGGAAGACACCCCGGCGAAGTTCAGGGTCGGCGGTGGCGAGCCGTGAGATCAGTCCTTGGACCACTTCCGGTTGGTAGAGGGCCTGAAGAACCCGCAGTGCCCCCTTCCGAACAGCCGGTGAGGACTGATCGAGAGCCCGCAGTGAGGCGTCCGAAGCCTTCAACCAACGCAACGCCTGCACCGCGATGTGGGCCACCGTGTAGTCCGGGTCGGCGGTATGGGGCAGTAGGGCATCGGCGACCTCCACCCGACCACTTCGTCCCAAAGCCGTGACCGCCTGAAGTCGAACCCGCGGATTTGTATCCTTCAAGGCCTCCAGGAAAGGGGCCACCGGGATTTCCGCACCGACCGACGCCGGGTTGGCGCTGTCGGCGATGGCCTTGAGCGCGTATTCCCGGAGGTCATCCTGCGCCAGGAAGGTGCTGATCAGCGGGATCGATTTGACCCCAAAAGCCTGACGCAAGGTAAACAGAGCCGCCACCCGGGCCCCAAGGTTGGGGTTTTGAGCCGCGACTTGGACGAGGCCTTCGGGTCCGCCCGCAGCAGCCCCCCGGGCAAGGAATTCTCGTTGGGCGGCCAGCCGCCAGACGCCGCTTCCAGAACCGATGGCTTCCACCAGTTGTGCAGGGGTCAGTTTCTTAAAATCCGGCGGAGTCGGTGCTTGAAGGCCCTTGGGACGCAACCGAACCACATAGCCAACCACTGGACCGTTGTACGTGAACGTGGCCCCGTCCAGGCTGGCGGCATACAGGTTTCCCTTGCCGTCGACTTCCAGATCGGTGGCCCGGGTCATGGACATGAATTTCCGGGTGTCTGCCTTCCAGGTAGCCCCGTCGCGGGTGAGGGGGTGAAGATCGATTTCGTTGCGACCCCATTCCACTGAGTAAAAGCCGTGGGCCCAGGCATTGGGAAGAACCGGTTCATCGATGAAGATCGAACCGACCGGCGAGCCGCCGCCGTAATCGATCATGGTGGGAATGGTCTCGTCGGCGAAATTGCGAAACAGAGTGGGATAACCCATCTGGGCACCGAACGGATTGAAGCTCAGGCGGTCATTCCAATCATCTCCGTCGTTGGTGTTGTCGCGGGTGAAAAGGTCCAGCGTCGGTGCGATGGCCACGGCAAGAATATTGCGAGTGCCTTTCACCACCGCCTCCAGTCCCGAACCGTCAGGGCGGACCCGCAGAATCCCGCCGCCCCGAAGCGAGAGCGACCGTCCGTCGCGGCCCCTGGCCAGGGCGGCCCCGTAATCACCGCAGGCAATGTAAATCCAGCCGTCAATCCCGAGCCGGATGCCATTGATGGTGTGGTCCGCACCGCGGGCGCTCAGAGGAAAGCCCAGCCCGGTGATCAAATCCTCCTGACGATTGGCAACTCCAGTTCCCTGATCGTCGTGGTAGGCGGTCAGGAAAGGCGGATGCATCACGTACAACGTGCGAGTGCTGCCGTCCCAGGCCACGCCTCGCGGGCTGTCCATCTTGGCAAAGGTGGTGATCTTATCGGCATGGCCCGTGCCCTGGGTATCCTGCAGCAGGACCACCCGGCCACGGTCTCCCTTCTGGTCCAACGAACCATTCTCATCGCAACCCACAAACACGCTTCCATCGGGTGCGGCACTCAGGAAGATGGGATACGAGAGCTGCGGCGGGGAGGCGAAGACGGTGGCCTCGAATTCGGGCGGATAGGTTACCCGCTTGAGGATTTCCGCCTCGCTGAGCGGATTTCCGTTATCGGCGAGTCCGTTGAGAGCAGCTAGGCAGGCGGCGATGATCAGGAAGCGGGGTTTCATGGCGGAGCAGATAGTCAACAGCCGGACGGACATCATGGAAAGGCTATTCATGGGGTGGGAATCGGAGGCTCGATCACGCTGTAGGAGGGGTTCCCCAACCCGGCGACTTCGGGGTCGCAGTGGTTACCAACCCGTAGCGGTCGATGAGTCGCGCCGACCGCAGGCCCAAAACCTGCCCCTTCCCCTAGGGGGGCCCCATCTGGCAAGCTGAACGAACGGTGCGTGAGCGTTGGCGTCAATTCACCGAGGAAGCCGAACA
>CAITXU010000171.1 GCA_903896505.1 uncultured Verrucomicrobiota bacterium
CCCCACCTGTACGGACAGGACTGGAACGACGAAGCCTGGGCCGTCTGCCGCTCCGACATGCTTATCAAGGGCGAAGATGCCGACAACATCGCCATGGGCGATACCTTCACCAAAGATGCCCACGCCCGCGACGAACAAGGCCAGAAGCGCAGCTTCGACTACATGCTGGCCAATCCGCCCTTCGGCGTGGAGTGGAAGCAGCAGCATCGATACATCGAAAACGAGCGCGACACTCTCGGTTTCAGCGGACGCTTTGGCGCTGGCACGCCCCGGGTGAATGACGAGGCGCTCCTCTTTCTCCAGCATATGCTGTCAAAGATGCGTGCGCCGCAGGACGGCGGCAGCCGCCTCGCCATCGTTTTCAACGGCTCGCCCCTCTTCACCGGCGACGCCGGCGGCGGCGAGAGCGAAATCCGTCGCTGGATCATCGAGAATGACTGGCTGGAGTCCATCGTCGCACTGCCCGAGCAACTTTTCTACAACACCGGCATTTCCACCTACATTTGGGTGCTCACCAACCGGAAGGAAAAGTCCCGCAAGGGCAGGGTGCAGCTCATCGACGCGCGCCCGTTCTGGGTGCAAATGGAGAAAAGCCTCGGGAACAAACGCCGTCGGATGGGCGATCCGTCCGACAAGGCGAAGGACCCCGACCACATCGGCGAACTTACCAGAATCTTTGGCGACTTCCGCGACGGTCAGACGCGCACTTTCACTGAGGAAGACCCCGTCACCCATCAGCCTGTTCAACGACAGCGCGTGGTCAGCAAGGTTTTCGACAACGAGGATTTCGGCTACCACAAGATCACCGTCGAGCGCCCGCTTCGGTTGAATTTCCAGGCCAACGCCGAACGGATCGCGCGCCTCGACGACGAGGCCGGCTTCAAAAATCTCGCCAGCAGCGCAAAGAAAGACCCCGCCGTCCGCCAGCAGGAAATCGAGGACGGACATCAGCGGCAGGAACAAATACGGGAACTGCTCCGCGCTTTCGGCAAAGCTACCAAAGAAAAGCTCTTCAAAGACCGCAAGGCCTTCCTTACCGAGCTGCGCACCCTCGACCGCGCGCGCGACGTGCGCCTGAGCGCCCCGGAACTCAAGGCCGTGCTCGCCGCCCTCGGCGAACGTGATGACACCGCCGAAATCGGCCGTGACCGCGAGGGCCAGCCCGAGCCCGACGCCGACCTGCGCGACACCGAGACCGTGCCGCTCAAGGAAAGCATTGAGGCCTACTTCAAGCGGGAAGTGCTGCCCCACGTGCCCGATGCGTGGATGGACACCACCAAGACCAAGGTGGGCTACGAAATCCCGCTCAACCGCCACTTCTACCGCTACGAGCCGCCGCGCCCGCTGGAGGTGATCGAGGCCGACATCCAGCGGCTCGAAGAAGAGATCATGAAAATGCTCAAGGAGGTCACGGCGTGAGGATCGTTGCCGGGCATGTTTTAGCGCCAACGGCGCGGCCCTGTGGTGATATGACATCAGCGCCAACGGCGCGACCCTGTGGCGACATTGAAGCGCCAACGGTGCGGATGAAGTGCGGTATTAGAGCGCCAACGGCGCGGCCTAATTCCAGCCCGGGGCAACGCCCCGGGTATGCGGACACCCATTCAACGAAAGCCCTGAAAGGGCGACCGAATACTGGAGGACCCCTATGAAATCCCAGACCTACCCGCACATGAAACCCAGCGGTGTCGAATGGCTTGGAAGCGGGCTCAAGCGTTGGCAAGGCAGAGAAGGCACTCTTCTCGCAAGACTTGGCTCCGAGGCCGCAACTTGTAAGGATTGCTTACAGGTTCGCCGTAAGGGTAGGCGTCGGGTGACGGATTTCAAGAAATTGCCCAAACCGGCCAGGCCCAAGCGCAAGAAGGAGGGCCAATCGTGAAGCTCCCGGCCTACCCGCGTATGAAACCCAGCGGCGTCGAATGGCTCGACGGCGTCCCAGAGCATTGGGAGGTGAAGCGGCTGAAGACCTCCGCGACTTGTTGGGTGAGCAATGTCGACAAGGTTCCCGTCGAAGACGAATTGCCGGTGAGGCTCTGCAATTATACGGACGTCTACTATCATGACCACATAACGCCAGATATGGGGTTGATGGAAACTACGGCAACTCTGGATGAAATCCGACGCTTCGGTCTGCGGGTGGGCGATGTCCTAATCACCAAAGATTCTGAAGAATGGAATGACATTGCGGTTCCTGCGCTGGTGAAGAAGTCCGCGCCCGACATGGTATGCGGCTACCATCTTGCAATTATACGGTCGCACCCAGAATCGCTCATCGGGGACTACTTGCTCCGAGCTTTTCAGTCTTCCGCCGTCAATCAGCAGTTCCAAGTGGCCGCCAGCGGTGTAACGCGATACGGCCTACCCAAGGCCTCGATCGGCGATGCGTGGATTCCAATTCCCGACCCCACCGAGCAACGATCCATCGCAGCGTTTCTGGACAAGGAGACGGGGCGATTGGACCGGTTGGTGGCGAAGAAGCGGGAGTTGATCGAGCGGCTGAAGGAGAAGCGCACCGCGCTCATCTCCCGAACCGTCACCCGCGGCCTGCCGCCCGCAGCCGCTCGCGCCGCTGGCCGCCCCGTCAACCCACGACTCAAACCTTCCGGAACTGACTGGCTGGGTGAAATTCCAGAGCATTGGGAAGTGAAAAAGGGACGCTACGTCGGCGTCCTTTTCGGAAGCGTCACGCCGACTGAGGACGAACTAATTGAGGACGATAGTTTGCAGGTGGGAGATATTCCCTATGCGAAGGTTGACGACCTGAATGGGATTGATGGTTCGCTGAAATTGGTAACGACCAAGTCACGGGCAAGAAGTTGCTGCGGTCAGAAGGGTTCACTCTTGCTGTTCCCAAAGCGCGGTGCAGCAATCTTCACGAACAAAGTCGCAATCGCTGAGCAGCCGCTGCTGTTCGACCCAAATTTAATGGGTTGGCAGATCAATTCTACGTTCGCTGTAAAGTTCATTGCCTATTGCTTGATCGCACGCCGATTAGATGATCTCGCTGACGTTTCGACCGTTCCGCAAATCAACAATAAGCACATTTACCCGGCATCTTTTCCTCACCCCCCCCTCCCTGAACAAGCCGCCATCGCTGCATACCTAGACATGGAGACGGCGAAGCTCGACGCGCTGGTGGGGAAGGTGGAGGAGGCGGTGGAGCGGTTGCTGGAATACAGAGCGGCCCTGATCACCGCCGCCGTCACCGGCAAAATTGACGTGCGCAACCTAGAATGAATCCCGAGGAAACCAACCGCCTGCTCGCCCGCCTTGAGCAGTCCGAAGACCCATGGGTCGAACGCAAGGCCTCATTCGATGAAAAGGATGTTCGTAAAACCTTGGTTGGCTTTGCCAATTCTGTCCGTCAGGGCGAGATCGCAGTTTTATTTATAGGTGCCAGAAACGACGGCAATCATCCAGGGGTTAAGGACGCCGACAATATGCAGAAGCAGGTCGCGGGTGTCGCCATTGACAAGTGCTATCCACCGATAAGCTACCTTCCCAAGGTGCTTCCGGTGTCTGTTGGCGGGAACCTCAAGGAAATTCTTGCGATACAAGTGCCGTTCAGCGAAAAACGCCCCCACTTTAACGGTCTCGCCTACGTCCGGCGTGGGTCTGAAACAATTGAAGCGTCGGAGGATGTATTCCGAGATTTGGTCGCAAGCCAAAATGACAAAGCACGGCGAATACTTCAGTTTAAGGGTAGTCGCTGTTGGCTGCGGCTTCGCTCCCAAAGCGGCTTCTGGTATGACCTAGAATGTACCGTAGTTGAATGCGATGCGCACTCGGTCACTTTGTTAGACGACTCGGCCACAACCTGGTCATTTCCTATTGAGCGTCTCGACATTCAGCGTACTGCCTTGCGGGACTTGGAGATTGTTGCATCGTCGCCCGTGACGGAAGAGGAACACATCCGGAGAATGGTTACTCGATGGACCGTTCATCAGAGCCCCCCTCAGAATGATGAATTCCACTTGCCTTCCGACTGGATGGTTGATCAAATCTTATCAAATCCAGACCGATCCCTTGCGACAATAGCAAGATTGGCGGATGGGTCGACAAACCTTTGGTTGCGAATACTGCATCTCCATGTTCGGTTCGCTGCGAAGGTGGCCGAAAAAGGTAGGCCTCGTCATCAGAAATTCCGTCAACTAAATCGCCGCTTCGCTGAGGAGATGGTTAACCGGTCACCGACCTCCAATGTTTGCCTTATCTCAGCAGCCATGACATCGATCCTTGAGGTAGCTACCTCTCTTCGCGAATGCGAGGAGTTTCTTGACCACCTACGCAAAAGTCATTCAGGTATGGCCCAGGTCCCTTATGTTGCTGTTTGGAATGCCATGTTATGGGAATTGAAACTGTAAGACGGAGTTCCTGGTAACCTGGAGGATATGAAGTGGTCCCCAAGTGTCAGACCAAAAACGGACGAAATTAAGTTATGGTTTGGGGTCTGAATTGATTCTATTTTAAGTGATTTTCTGCTACCAAAACAACTATGC